>DATEOL010000163.1:0-7886 GCA_035274025.1 Gemmatimonadales bacterium
CAGCCGGTAATCCAGCTGCACGACGGGAGCAACAATCCCGTCTCGCAAAGCGGGGTTCCGATTAAGGCAGCCATTGCCACGGGCGGCGGGACGCTGCTCGGGACCCTGATGGTCAACACCGACGCGTCGGGCCAAGCAACATTCACCAACCTCGCGATCAGCGGCACCGTTGGGCCAAGGACGATCCAGTTCACCTCATTGGAACTCACGCCGGTCACGTCCGGTATTATCACGGTCAGCACCGGTCCGGCCCAGACCATCGCAGCGAACTCGGCAACGTCACAGGCGGCGACGGTCGCCACGGCGGTCGCGGCGCCACCGTCCGTGTTGGTGACCGATGTCGGTGGGAATCCTGTCAGTGGTGTGAATGTCACCTTCACGGTAACCGCGGGAGGGGGAACCCTCTCTCCCGCGAGTCCCGCTACGGTTGCCACCGGCGTGAACGGCGTGGCCACGCTCACCAGCTGGACCCTTGGCACAACCGCCGGCACGAACAACAACAGCGTCACCGCGGCGGCTGCGGTTGCCAACGGGAGCCCGGTGACGTTCACGGCGACGGCAACGGCGGGAGCGGCCAGCACCATCGGGGCCAATTCCGTGACCTCCCAATCCGCGCCGATCAGCACTGCTGTCGCGGCGCCTCCATCAGTCCTGGTTACGGATGCCCTGGGGAACCCGAAGAGCGGGGTGGACGTGACCTTCACGGTCACCGCCGGTGGTGGCAGTACGAGCCCGGCAAGTCCTGCCACCGTCGCCACCGGGGTGAACGGTGTCGCGAGTCTTTCAGGCTGGACTTTAGGATCAGCGGTTGGGACCGACAACAACGCCATCACGGCGGTAGCAACGGTGCCGAATGGAAGTCCGGTCACCTTTACGGCGTCCGGAACGGCACTGCCACCAACCACCATTGCGGCGGTCTCGGCGACCGCTCAATCCGCGACCGTGAATACGGCGGTGGGTGCGCCGCCGTCGGTCAAAGTCACTGATGCCAACGGCGTCCCGGTGGCGGCAGTCAATGTGACCTTCACGGTGACTGGCGGCGGCGGCAGCATCAGTCCTGCAAGCCCGGCCACGATCGCGACAGATGCAGGTGGTATCGCCACCCTGAGCGACTGGACCGTGGGCACTACGGCGGGCGTCTTCAACAACACTGTATCCGCTTCCGCCGCGGTCCCAAATGGAAACCCCGTCGTCTTCACTGCGACCGCAACGGCGGGAGCTGCCAGCAGCATCGCGGCAAATTCCGCGGTAACGCAATCGGCGACTCCCGGCTCAGACGTCACAGCACCATCCGTCATCGTGACGGACGCATTTGGCAATCCGGTTGCGGGAGTGGACGTGACGTTTACACTAACTGCGGATGGTAGCGGCGGGTCGATTGCTCCGGTAAGTCCCGCGGTAGTCACTACGAATTCCAGTGGCATCGCCTCACTGGCCACCTGGACCCTGGGTGCCGACGTAGGCACCGATAACAACGCCGTTGATGCCACCGCGGCCGTGCCGAATGGAAGTCCGGTGACCTTCACAGCCTCCGGCACCGCCGAGTCAGGTGCGAGGGCGGCAGGGACGCTCAGCCAGTTACTGCTGCGTTGGTAATTGAATTTCTCCGGGTGCTGTGACCGAAGGACCTAAAGACTAAAGACCAAAGACCTAAAGACCTAAGGATCCAGGTTCATAGGGCCTTCGGTCTTTAGGTCATTAGGTCTTAGGTCCTTTGGTCCTTAGATAAGCCGATACAGCATCCGCCGATAGGACTTGTGCCGGCGGAAATGCGCCCCGTCACGCTTTCCGCTGAAATGCTTCTCTTCATAGCGCGCGATTTTCGCCTTCCACTTCCAGCGCACGAACCTCATCAGCTTCGGATATGACGCCGCCAGCCGCGCGAGGATCAGGCTGTAGGCCGGACCGATCGCCTCCGCGTAGGCCCGGCTCAGGAGATCGAATGTCGGCGCGATGTGGGCCGTCATGTCGGTGTCCTTGAGCTGCTCGAAGCGCGAAGCCGCCAGCAGCCCGCGGTAGCGCCGCAGGTCCTGTCCCCCGCCGATCGGGCTCTTCTCATCCGCGGGCACCTTGAAGATGTCGGAGATCAGGATGTAGCCGCCCGGATTGAGCGCCGACTCCGCTTTCGCGAGTGCGTCCTCCGCCTTCATGAACAGGAAGCTCTCGCTGAAGAGGATGAGGTCGTACTTCCGGTCCAGCGTGACGGTCTCGAACTTCGATTCGAACACCCTGGCGCGATTCCCCAGCACCTTGCGCGCCTCGGCGGTGAGCCACGCATTCGGCGAGACGCAGTCCACCTCGTAACCTTTGTCGAGCAGCTTGCGCGCGGTGTTCCCCGCCCCGCAGCCCACGTCGAGGATCGACCGCACCCCCGCGGGGATGTCGGCCATCAGCTCGTCGGTGTAGCGCGCCTGGGCCTTCGCCATGTTCTGCGGCGTGAGCTCGAGGTCGGGCGTCCAGTACCCGTAGTGCAGGTCCTGCATGTCGAAGGCAAAGCGGCCCACCACCAGCCCGAGCGCGAGCCCGAACTCCGGGGATTGCAGGGCCGGTGCGGGCTGCAGTCCCGCCGGAAGGGTGTTTGTCATGGGGCGAAGGTCCATGCCCGAGAGCCCGGAGTCAATGCCCGACGATCCACCGCGCCAGCTTCGGAGCGAGCAACAGGAACGCGAGGATTACGCCGAAGGTGGTCACCAGGATGCGCGCTTCGCCGGCGCGCCAGGCCGGCCACACCCACCCGATCGGACGCCACGAAACCAGGAGCGCCACGGCGCTCGCAACCAGAAAGCCGATCGGATTCCACCAGAGCCAGGACAGTCCGGGCGCCAGCCGCGCGAGCATCAGGTTGGCGAGCAATCCGGAGCCCAGCCCGGCAATCACCCCGGCGCCCGTCGCTCCGCGGGTGAGCACGCCCAGCACGAACACGGAAAGGATCGGGCCGTAGAACGCGGAGCCGATCTGGTTCACCAGGACGAGCACCCCGGATCCGCTTCGCGCGAACGCTATCGCGGCGACGACACTGAAGGCACCCCACCCCAGCGACGCAAGCCGGCCCAGGAGCACCGGCGTGCGATCGGGCGGGCGGCGCATCACGTCCTCGAGGGTGACCGCGGCGAGCGAGTTCATGGCACTGTCGATCGAGGACATCGCCGCCGCGAGGAGTCCCGCCAACATCAATCCCCGGAGGCCCACGGGGACGTACTCCAGCATGAAGCGCGGCACCAGGCTGTCGGCGGGTCGGTTTGCGAGCCCGGCCCGGAACGCCTCGTCGCTCGCGACCAGTCCCGCGAGCAACAATCCCAGCAGGCAATACGTCAGGACGATGGGAAACCGGAGCACGCCGTTCCAGACCAGGGCCCGCCGCGCTTCTCCGTCACTGCGCGCGGTGAGGAGCCGCTGAGCCTGGCTCTGGTCGCAGGCGTAGTAGGAGACGTAGAGGAAGAATCCTCCCAGCAGCATGGGCCAGAAGGTGAAGGTCCCGTCCCCGGTTCCGGCGCTGACGAGGATGGCCTGGGCCCGCTCGAGGGGGACGGCGGCCAGGATCTCCCGTCCATGGCGTTCGAGCACCGCCCCGATGCCGGCGAAGATGCCCAGGACCAGGACGCCGAGCTGCACCACGTCGCTCCAGATGTCGGCGACGATGCCGCCCAGGCTGGTGTACACCAGCGAGAAGAGCCCGATCGCGACGATCGCCGTTCCAATGCGCCATCCCAATGCCTCGGACACGACAAGGGCGGAGGCGTAGAGCAGGACGCCGAGCGCGAGGCCGCGGGAAAGGAGGAAGGAAGCGGCGAGCACCCGGCGCGCGCCGGGGCCAAAGCGGGCTTCGGCGTACTCATAGATCGAGGCGCCGGGCAGCGCGCGGAGCGCGGGCAGCAGGACCACGATCGACGCCAGCATCGCGAGGGGGACCGCCAGCTCGTACTGGAGCCAGTGCAGCCCACCGCCGGCGCGGAGCGCCACGAAGGCCGGCGCCCCGATCAGGCTCACGGCGCTCAACTGGTTGGCGAGGATGGAGCAGGCGAGGACGGGGCCTCCCATCGCGCGCCCCGCGAGGAAGTAGTCCGTCCCCGAGGTCTGGCGCCGCGCGATCGCCCACGAGATGGCGAGGATCACGAGGAGATAGAGGACGACGATGGCGCTGTCGAGCGGCCCGATGGCGGGGTTCATGCGTCACAGAGTAATCGATAGGAGGGGCGCCCGTGCGGGTCGCATGGGCGTGTGAGTACATTCGGAATCCCGGTTCCCCACCAGAGGAGCAGCACTCGATGAAGCCGATGCATGTCGCCCTGGCACTGTGCCTGGCGCCCGCGATCCTGCCCGCCCAGCAATTCCCCACGGCGGATCCCGTCATCAAGCGGATCTGGGACGAGGGCATGACCGACAAGTCCCAGGTCGCGAAGCTGGCGCAGGTCCTGATGGACTCCATCGGTCCCCGCCTGACCTCATCGCCCGGTCACCAGAACGCCGTGCAGTGGCTCCAGAACATGTACAAGAGCTGGGGCGTCCCGGTCCGCGCCGAGAAGTACGGGACCTGGCGCTCGTGGAAGCGGTACTACACCCACATGGACCTGGTTGCACCGCGCATGCGGACGCTCGACGCGATCATGCTCGCGTGGAGTCCGGGCACCAGCGGACCGGTCGAGGGAGACGTGGTCATGCTCCCCGAAGTCCTGGACCCGGCGGGATTCGAGACCTGGCTCCCGGCCGTGAAGGGCAAATTCGTCGCGCTCGGCCCCGCGGAGCCGTCCTGTCGCGCGCCGGAGTCGTGGGAAAAGCTGGCTCGCCCGGAATCGGTCGCGAAGTGGAGGGCCGAGCGCGACAGCAATCGGGTGGGCTTCCAGCGCCAGATCCAGAAGTACGGCCGCGGGTTCGTCGAACGGATCGAGGCAGCGGGTGCGCTTGGGGTCTTGAGCACGCTCTGGTCCGAGGGCTGGGGTGTCGACAAGGTCTTCGCAGCGGATACCCGCACCATTCCCCACGTACAGCTTTCCTGCGAGGATTACGGGCTGGTCTATCGCCTGGCGTCCAACAACCAGGGGCCGCGCCTGCGTCTCGACGCGAAGTCCGAGGATCTCGGCGAAGTCCCGGTGTTCAACGTGGTGGCCGAGATCAAGGGTAGCGTGAAGCCGGATGAATACGTGGTCCTCTCGGCGCACCTCGACTCCTGGGACGGTGCGTCGGGCGCCACCGACAATGGAACCGGCAGCGTGATGATGGCCGAAGCGATGCGGATCCTGAAGCAGGCCTATCCCAATCCCAAGCGCACCATCGTCGTCGGCCACTGGGGCGGCGAGGAGCAGGGACTGATCGGCTCGGGCTCCTTCGCCGAAGATCATCCCGAGATCATCAAGGGCTTGCAGGTCGCGATGAACCAGGACAATGGCACCTGGCGTGTCGAGTACATCCGCATGATGGGCTACACCGGCGCCGGCGAGCACTTCGCGCGCTGGATGAGCAAGGTGCCACCCGAGATCGAGAACCTGGTCGACTACGACATCCCGGGCGTCCCGGAGCGGGGCGGCAGCGACCACATGTCGTTCATCTGTCGCGGCGCGCCGGGCTTCCGGCTCCAGTCGCACTATCCCGATTACCGCCAGTACACCTGGCACACCAACCGCGACACCTACGACAAGCTGATCTTCGACGACGTCAAGAACAACGCGACACTCGCGGCGATGCTCGCGTACCAGGCCTCGGAAGATCCCGAGCGGGTGGCACGTGACCAGCGGGTACTCCCCGGCAATCAGACCTGGCCCGGCTGTGGTCAACCTCGCAGATCAAGCGGACGGTGAGCACTCCTGATTGACGATTGACGGTTGACGATTGACGATTATTCGTGGCGGAATTCAGGGCTCAATCGTCAATCGTCAACCGTCAATCGTCAATGTGCGCCACGATCGGCGCATGATCTGAGGGAAGCTTCCCCTTCCGTTCTTCGCGATCCACCCATGTCTTTTGACACCGTGTGGCCAGCACCGGTGTCATGAACATGTGGTCGATCCTGAGTCCGTTCCCCTTCGGAAATCCGAGCATCCGGTAATCCCACCAGGTGAATGGCCCCGGCCCCACATGGTGAAGCCGGAACGCGTCCACCATCTCGGTGCCGAGCGCCTGGGCCAGCGCCCGGCGTCCGTCGGGATGGCAGAGCACCGAGTTCTGCCAGTCCTGCGGATGCGCCACGTCGCGATCCTCCGGGGCGATATTGAAGTCGCCCATGATGACGAACGGACGCTCGGCCAGCGCCTCGGCGGGAAGCCACGTCCCCAGGCGCGAAACCCAGTCGAGCTTGTGGAGCCACTTGTCGCTCCCCACCACCTTGCCGTTGGGCACATACGCCGAGACGACCCGCACGCCCCCGACTGTCGCCGCAAGAAGTCGCGCCTCGTCATCGCGGCCATCGCCGAATCCGCGTACCACATCCACGAATGGTGACTGCGGCGGGCCCCCGGTCACCGGCACCGGCTTGGCGAGGATCGCCACCCCGTTGTAGGTCCGCTGCCCCCACACCGTCGCCAGGTATCCCGCCGCATTGATCGCGTCGTGGGGAAACTCCTCCTCGGCCACTTTGACTTCCTGCAGGCAGACGACGTCGGGCCGGGTGCGCGCGAGGAAGGCGAGCAGCCGGTCGAGACGGGCGCGGATGGAGTTGACGTTCCAGGAGACCAGGATCATTGACGATTGACGGTTGACGATTGACGAGTGTTGCTTTGCCAGTGGGTGCGCAACGTAATCAATCGTCAATCGATAATCGTCAATCGTCAATGGAAGCTGATCTGATCGTTGGTGCCGGCCCCATCGGCCTGGCCTGCGCCATCTCCGCCCGTCGCCGCGGGCTCGATCCCCTCGTCATCGACACAGGCGCGATCGCCCAGTCGATCGTGCGCTATCCCATCGGCATGACGTTCTTCACCACGCCCGAGCGGCTCGAGATCGGGGGCCACCCGCTGGTGAGCGCGGGCGCCAAGACCACGCGCGAGGAGGCGCTCAAGTACTACCGGGGTGTCGCGCGAGCCGAAGGGATCAGGGTCCGTACGTTCACGCGGCTCATCGGTGCGGCGAGGCATGTCGAAGGGATCACCTGCCGGTTGCTGTCACATGACGAGGAGGAAGAGCTCACCTGCGCCCGCCTCGTGCTCGCGACCGGTTACTTCGAGCACCCCAACCTGCTCGGCGTTCCCGGCGAGGACCTTCCGCATGTCTCCCACTGGTTCGACGAGCCGCACGTCACCGCGGGACAGGACATCGTGATTGTCGGGGGGAAGAACAGTGCGGTCGAGGCCGCCCTGCTCTGCTTTCGCGCCGGTGCACGGGTGACCCTGGTGCAGCGGCGTACCGAGTTCAAGCCGAGCGTGAAGTACTGGCTCCGGCCCGACATCGAGAACCGGATCAAGGCGGGCGAGATCAAGGCCTGTTTCGGGGCCGTGGTCGAAGGGATCACCCGCCGCGAGGTGATCATCCGGACCGGTGACCGCCTCATGCACGTCCCGGCCGACCGGGTCTACGCGCTCACGGGCTATCACCCCGACTTTGAGCTGTTCCAATCCATGGGGATCGAGCTTGAGCCGTCGAGTGGCAGGCCCACGATCAACCCGGCCAACCTCGAGACCAATGTGCCGGGCATCCACATGGCGGGGAGCACAGCCGCGGGCCGCGATATCGGCGACGTATTCATCGAGAACGGCCGATTCGACGGCGAGAAGATCTTCGGGAACACGAACGATGCGGCGCAGGCGGAGAAGCAGTATCGCGAAACGCTGCGGCCAGTCGGCGAGTAAGCCGTAAGCCGTAAGCAGTCATCCTGAGCGCAGCGAAGGATCTTTCCCGGAGATCGGGTACTTCATCGGAGTGACGTTGTAGCTCACGGATCGCGAGAAGATCCTTCGCTG
>DATEOL010000164.1:0-14165 GCA_035274025.1 Gemmatimonadales bacterium
GTTCGCCTCGCTCGACAAGGGCGCTCGCCCCCTGCCGAAAATCGATTTCGCCCAGCATTTCCGGACCCTGCCCACGATCGACATGACCGATCGCGCCGGAAGCCCGAGCTGGGACTGGCGCAATTTCCTCGAGCGATCCCCCGACGATCCCTGGTGGGACGCGCAGGGCTACCTCAGCCCCACCGACAGCGTCAGCGTCGCGGCGCTGCACGTGTCCTCCTGGTTCGACCTCGCCGCCGAGGCGCTGCAGGAGGCGGAGATTTTCCGGAAGAACGCGCTCAACGAGCGCGCGCGCGACGGGCAGTACGCGATCATCTCACCGACGGTGCACTGCGCCACCGAGTACACCGGCAACCCGACCATGGTGGGCGAGCTCAACGTCGGTGACCCGCGCCTTCATTTCGACGAGACCTATCTCAAGTGGTTCGACTACTGGCTCAAGGGCGAGAAGAACGATGTGCTCTCGATGCCCAAGTTCCAGTACTACACCATCGGGATGAACAAGTGGCAGGGATCGCCGGTGTGGCCGGTCGCCAACATGAAGGAGACCAGCTACTACCTGCGGAGCGGGGGCAACGCCAACACCGCCGCGGGAGATGGCCGGCTCTCGCTCGAGAAACCAGGCAAGGAGAAGGCCGACACTTTCACCTATGACCCGGCCAACCCGCTTCCCTCGCGGGGCGGATCGATCTGCTGCACCGGCAACCCCAAGGACCAGCCGGGATCGTTCGACCAGTCGGAGCTGGAGACGCGGCCCGACATGCTGGTCTATACCAGCGACGCGCTGACGTCGGGCCTTGAGCTGACCGGACCGATGAAGGCGGTGGTGCATCTCTCGTCCGACGCGAAGGACACCGATGTCACGGTGAAATTGATCGACGTCTTCCCCGACGGGCGTGCGATGAACATGGTGGAGGGGATCCTGCGGGCGCGCTACCGCGAATCATTCGGGAAGCCGGTGTTCATGCAGCCGGGCAAGGTCTATCCGGTGACGGTCGACCTCCACGCCACCAGTTGGTACCTCCCGGCGGGGCACAAGATCCGGGTCGAGATTTCGAGCAGCAACTTCCCGCGCTTCGATCGCAACCTGAATACCGGCGGGAAAAACTACGACGAGACGAACTGGGTCGTCGCGAAGAACTCCATACATCACTCGGCGGAATACCCCTCGCGACTCATCCTTCCGGTCGTGAAATGACGGGAGCGGGAGGACCGGAAGGCGGGAACGTCCTCTGACCGTCTGACCGCTAATGATGGTGCGCGGCTCCCTCGCCACGCGCAATGGCCAAGTGGTGGACGGTGTGGTGCGCGCCGACCGTCAGCATCCCGATGAAGCCAAGGCCACGAATTCGTGCTTCGGTCTCTGAATCGCCCTGCTTCCTGCCGCGCACGGTGAGCCTCGTCCCGCCTGGGATGTCCTCAGCCGTGGCAGTGTAGTTCGGCAGCATCTCCAGCATCGGCGCGTGCGCGGTCAGCATGCGCCGGATCGCGTTCGCCGCCCTGCCCTCGCCAATGACATCGAATGCCGCCCCTCCCGGCACCGATGATTGCTTCACCATCGATCGGAGCGTGACGTCGTTCATGTCGATGAGGTGCTGCCGCAACGCTTCGAGATCGACCTTGGACCAGTTGGTCCCAGGATCGGCTTCGAGAATCCGCACCACCTCCGCGATCGCCGCGTAGGCGTCCTGTCCCGGCAGTGTCGGTATCTGCGCGTTTGAGGCGCGCGGAACGAGCACAATGGCGCAAACGAAGAGGAGTCGCATGCAATTGGTTCCCGCAACAAAAGGATTTGTTTACTGCCCGCCTGCCCGTCAGCCCGCCTGCCCGCCGTAGAGCTTCCGCCGGATCCCTTGCCAGACATCCAGTGACGGCCCGCCCGACTTCTCTTCCGTGTCTTCGTCGGCGGCGTACGCGAATACCATCGTCATCTGCTTGGCCGAAGCGAACGACACACCATCGCGCGCCGGGCAGATGAGGGGAAGCCAGGTCCCCGTGTTGATGTAGATCCGGCCACTCCCGTCCGGCTTGCCCGAGAGGTACTCGTGCTTCCCGACATGGGTGTGTCCGTAGAGCACGAACTGGATCTGCTCGTCCTTTTCGTCCTTCATCTCGTGCATCGCGCCTTCGAGGTAGCGGTCGCGCCGCTCGTCGAGCACGAGATCCGCGAGCGGCGCCAGGGTGTGCACCCGGCCACGGAATTCCTCGAACGTCTTTCCCATCGCGAGGCGCTTCACGTCCTGGAGGTGATCGATCAGGTCACCCGTGAGCGGCAATACCTGCCGGCTCAGCTTGTCCCAGGCCTTGCCGAGCGAGCTGCTGATGACGCCGTCGAGGGAATCGCCGAGCGCCTTGTGGAGCACGGGGTAGAACCGGCGGGTCTGCGCCCCGCCCATCCACTCGATCCAGCGGAACACCGTGTGAATCGGACGGAGATTGTTGACGTCGCGAAGCTGGCGAATCAGCTCGGCACTCTCGCTGTCCGTCCCCACCGCCTCCTGCACCCGGAATACCAGTCCGCTCATCAGCTCCGCGGTCACGACCTCGCCGGCGGCCATGACTTGGTACGTCGCCTCGTCGAACGGGCCCGCGGGCTTGCCCCGCTCCAGCACGTTGTTGTGGAACTTCCAGCCGTGGCAGTGGTCGTCCCACTCGTGGCCGTGCCGCGCGTAGATCCCGTACTTCGGCTCCCGGACGAGTGACGCAAAGGTGAGAGCCACTCCGGGGACCTCGGCCCGGATCATCCCCTGGAGACTGGCAAAGTTGTGCAGGACCCGGTCGTGATTCCCGATGACGTAGGTGACGCGGAGCGGTCGCGATCCCGCCTGCAACCGGTTGATGACCTGAAGCAGTGACTTCGCCGACGGTTGCTTGAGAATCCCGCCCAGGATCGCCTGAAACTGACGCTCCACATCCGGGGAAGGATTCATCCCCGTCGCGGGATCGAGGGTGCCGTTCCACGGCCTGTTCGCAACCGGGAGGGAGCCGTCCTTTTCCTTGCGGTGCCAGTAATCGGTCCGGACCAGATCGAAGATGTCGCCGATGAGCACGAGATGGAGCTCGCGCGCACCGCGCTGGCTGGCGGCCGCCAGCAGCTCCTGCTCGAGGATGGCGAAGGCGTCGGGCGAGATGTCCGACGCGGTGGTACCATCGGTCAGGTGGAGGTCGCTGAGCGCTATGAGCATTCCGAGCTTGCCGCCGACTGGGTCACAGTCCAAGATTGGCGTAGCGACAACCCCGCGCAACGCCAGCCAGGAGGAGCCAGCCATGACATCGATCGCCGCCCCATTGGCGGTGGAAAAAGCCGCCACCTCGACCGGCAGGTTCTACGTCAGGATGGCATGGGTCTGCCTTGCCATCGCCGTGATCGGCTTCCTGCCGACGTACTGGATACCTCTGGTCCGGGGCACCTTCGCCGGCCGGCCGATCGTTCACCTTCACGCGCTCGCCTTCTATGGGTGGACCCTGTTCTTCGTCTCGCAGGCCTCGCTGGTCTCACGCCGCCGGGTGGCTCGGCATCGCGAGCTCGGCGTGGTCGGGGTGGCGATCGCCACGTCGTTGCTTTTCATTGGATTGGCGGTGGCGATCTCCGCCCTTCGCGCCTCCCTCGGGGGAAGCACCGAAGCGGCGGTGCGGCGCTTCACCATCGTCCCGGTCAGCGGCATCCTCCTGTTTGCGACGCTGGTCACGGTCGCGCTGGTCAACGTGCGGCGGGCAGATGTGCACAAGCGGCTGCTGCTCGTCGCCACGGCGGCCATCCTGCAGGCCTCGGTCGGCCGGCTCTTCGTGCTGGCGTTCGCCCCACCGCCCGGCCCCGGCCCACGGATGCCACCACCGGTGCCGATCACCATTCCCGCCGGGATCGTCGTCGACCTGCTGATCATCGCCGGCATGATCTACGACAAACGGACCCGCGGCAAGGTGCATCCCGCGTACTGGCTGGGAGGCGCGGCTGTACTCGCGGTGCAGGTCCTTGTGGCTCCCCTGAGCGGGACGAGCGCGTGGTTGCGTGTCACCGACTGGATCCTGGCCATGGCGCGCTGATGCATGCCCCGCATCTTCGGACCCTCGCCTCGCTGCTCCTTGTCTCGGCGTGCAGCTCATCCCGCAACGAGGCCCGTTCCGCGGGGGACAACCCCTCCGCCACCGCGCCGCTCGCCGTGACCCCTGAAGGTGTGGGCCCGGTCCGCATCGGCGCTACGATCGCCCAGGTGAACGCCGCGCTCGGCGAGCAGCTCAAGCCCGGCTACGACGTAAACCCCGAGTGCGACTACATCGATCCGGCGACGTTGCCTCCGGGGATCGCGCTTATGGTGGAGCGCGACACCATCGTGCGCATCGACGTCGATACCGCTGGAATTGCGACGGCCGAGGGCGCCGTCGTCGGTGACACCGAGACCCGCGTCCTCGATCTCTACAAGGGCCGGGTCGAGGTGCAGCCCCACAAGTACACCGGCCCGGTCGGGCATTACCTCCGGGTGACGTGGCCGGCAGACACCCTGCATCTCCTCATCTTCGAGACCGATGGCGAAAGAGTGGTGAGTTACCACACCGGGGTCCGGCCAGCAGTGGATTACGTGGAGGGCTGCGCGTGACTTCTACACTTGAGCAGCTGAACGTCGTCATCACGGGAGGCGACGGAGGACTCGGCATCGCGGTCGTCGCGGCATTCGAAGCGGCCGGCGCGACCTGTCACCTGCCGGTGTTCGGCGCCACCGCCGCGGCACCTGTCGCCAATGCCAAGGTGACCGGCAGCGTGAATCTCACCGACGAAGCCGCGGTCGAGGCGTACTACGCGAGCCTGCCACCGATCGCCGCGTCGGTTCACCTGGCTGGCGGATTCCTCGCCAAGCCGATCGCGGAAACCAGCAGGGCCGACATCGAGAAGCAGGTCAGCCTCAACCTGATCACCACGTTTCTCTGTTGCCGTGAAGCGGTGAAGGCGCTGCGGAAGAACGGCGGCGGGCGGATCGTGAATGTGGCGGCGCGTGTCGTCGAGCAGCCGCCCGGAGGCATGAGCGCCTACGTCGCGACCAAGGCCGCCGTCGCCGGCCTCACCCGCTCACTCGCCGCCGAGGTGCTGAAGGAGAAGATCCTGGTGAACGCCGTGCTGCCTTCGATCATCGATACGCCCGCGAACCGGGCCTCGATGCCGAAGGCAGATCATGACAAGTGGCCGAAGCCGGAAGAGCTGGCTCGCACCATCGTCTGGCTTGCCAGCCCCGAAAACACGCTTACCTCCGGAGCGCTGGTCCCGGTGTACGGGCGCGGATAACGATGGCCAGATCGCCAGCTCGCGAGATCGCTAGTTGGGTTTCACCACTCGATAGAGCCACGCATCGCCCCGATAGTCGCGCCACCCGATCGTCGCGCGCTTGAGGTCATCGGAGACGCTGAGCCACCGCAAGGGATGCGGGACCGTCCCCAGCACCTGGGACGTTCCCGGGGCGGAAAACTTCGAGAGCGTCACCGCGTTGGCGGTCAGCCAGTTGGCGAACACCACCGAACCGTCTCCCGACCAGCGCACCAGCCCCAATTCTGAAAAGCTGGCGGCCCACTTCGTGGGCTCGCCCCCTGCGATGTCGACCGTGAAGACACCCAGCGTGTCCTGGGTCGATGCATTCCAGGCGGAATAGACCATCCGCGACCCATCGGACGAGACGTCAAAATTCGCAAAATTCGCCGCCCATGCCGGCTTGAGGAGGTCGTGCCGCTTGCCCCCCTGCTCCACCGTAATCCGGTCGCCCCGATCGTTGATGTAACCCCAGCCATCGGGAAGCGGAGCCCAGAAGCCGAACGTCGAGTCGGCGACCTCGAGCGTATTGCGTACGCTGCCATCCCGCACGTCCACCAGCTGCAGCTTGTTGCCGCGCGCGCTGGCACTCCGCGTCGCCACGGTCACCGAGTCGGCCCACTGCACGTCGAACAGCCGCCCGGTCACCGGCAAGGCGGTTTCGGTGCCTCGTGGATACGGGGAGATGGAGACCTTGAGCTCATCGCCACCTGCTGGTGTCGGGACGGAACGCCGGAGCAGGAGGCGGCCGCCATCGGGCGAGACTGATGCCCGGACCTGGGTCGATCCGGAAAGCAGCGGCGTCGCGTCAATCCCCTTCCCCGAGAGCATGTCCGCGAAATCGATCGGCAGGGCGGCGAAGGTATAGCTGCCGTCGTCCACCATGAATTGGCTGCCATCGGCTGTCACCGAGATCCCGCTGAACCGCCCGTTGTACACCGTGTCCTGGTGCTCGGCGAACTTGCCCGTCTTCGGGTCGATGCCGACCCGGACCACGGCCTCGGACACGGTCTGCCCCGCACGGACCATCCAGATGGCGTCCTGCGCCGGGCTGCCCCCGCAGGTGCAGGAGTTGAGCAGTCGGTCCATGACCTTGCCCTTCCGGTCGAGGACCTGCCACAACCCCCGTCCCCCCTGGATCACCTGCGCGATGATGTAGGGCGTTCCTGGCATCGAGAGGAGCGCGCCGAGTGATGCGCCCGGCCCGACGACCTCGATACTGTCATGGACAACTCCGTCGAGCGATGCGAACCGGACCGCGAACACCGAGTCGGAACCTGCCTGGCCCAGCAGCAGGGAATCGCCTCCGGCATAGAAGGTCGCCGCACCCGCGGTGAGATACCTGGCCGGTCCGCCCTGCGCGGAAATCAGGAAGGATCCGTAACGCCCGTTGACCGTCCCGAACGCGATCAGGTTGCGGCGGTCAGGACTCCACTCGAGGCCCCAGGCCGAGGTGGCTCCTTCGATGATCCTCCGGGTCGTCGTGCTTCCGATGTCCTGCACCACGATCGCATAGCTGCAGTCCGCCGCCTGGCACTGCCGCACCCAGTACGCGAGCTGCTTCCCGTCTTGCGACATCGCGGGGATGAACGTGTTCCCGTCGAACGTGATCTGGTTCCGGTCCCGCAACGCGACGAGTCCGTCGCTTGGCGACTTGGCGCCGCGGAACGCGCCCCACGCCAGCGCCGCCACGATGGCGACGACCCCGGCGAAGGCCGCGTACCGGAGCATCGACTTCTTCGCCGCCGCAGGCGCGCCCACCGCGGCCGTCGACCTCGTCAGCTCGAGCGCCTTGGCAAAGTCACCTACCGTCGCGTAGCGATCGGCCGGTACCTTCGCCAGGGCCTTGGCAACCGCGTTGTCGATTCCTTCGGGCACCGTCGGCCGGACCGTCCTGATGCGGGTCGGCGCGTCGGTGAGCAGCTTGGCGATCACGGCCTGCACCGTGGGACCCGTGGTGGGCGGCTCGCCCGTGAGCATCTCGTAGGTAACCGCCGCGAGCGAGTAGAGGTCGCTCCTGGCGTCGAGCTGCCGGTCGCCGGTCGCCTGCTCCGGTGACATATAGTGCGGAGTACCCAGGGAGAGGCCGGTCTCGGTGAGCCGGCTGCCCCCCGCTTCCTTGACCGCCAGCGCGATGCCGAAGTCCGTGAGCATCGCCTCACCCTCGAGGATCATGATGTTCTCCGGCTTGATGTCGCGGTGCACCACGCCCTGGCGATGCGCGTAGTCGAGCGCGCTCGCGATCTGCTTCGTGATCGCGAGGGCATCGTCGACGCCCAGCTGGGTCTCTCGATTGAGCAACACGCGCAGGGACTCACCGCGCACGTAGGGCAGGACGTAGTACAGCAGGCCTTCGACAGCGCCCGAATCCAGCAGCGTCAGGATGTGGGGATGGTCGAGCCGTGCCGTGATCTTGATCTCGGAGAGAAACCGCTCGCTGCCGAGCACGGCGCCCAGCTCGGGCTTGAGGACCTTGAGCGCGACCTGCCGGTCGTGCTTCAAGTCCTGGGCGAGATAGACTGTGGCCATTCCGCCTTGCCCCAGCTCCCGCTCCACCCGATAGCGATCGGTGAGGATGGCGGCGAGGCCCGCAGGCATCAGGCTCATCGCGGCGACTCCTTCGCGTTGGAAAGATTCTGGCGCATCAGCTCGGCGATCTCACCCTGGTCGCGGTCAGCGGAGCCTTCGAGCGCGCGGATCACGCCGCGCTGGTCGGCCTCCGACCGGTTCTGGTTGAGCTTGAACTTCCCCTCGATCCGGTCGATCGCAATCTCGAACCCGACGATCGCCTTGAGCTCGGTCTCCATGATCGGCTCGGCCCGTTCAACCGCCCAACCGTCGTTACCCGATTCGTATCGACGAGTGAGATCGGTCACCAGCCGCCTCAACCGCCCTGGCTCGTGCATCAGCACCGGCATCCCGTAGGCATGCACCGTGACGTAGTTCCACGTCGGCACCGTCACCTGCTGCTCGTACCAGGCCGGCGAGATATAGCTGTGGGGCCCGCTGAAGATAATCAGCACCCGGGTGGCCGAGTCCCATGTCTTCCAATGGGGATTGGCCCGGGCCATGTGGCCGAGGAGAACACCATGCTCTCCGCCCGGCGTCCACGTCAGTGGAAGATGAGTCGCAAATGGCTCACCGTCACGCTGGCTGATCAGGATGGCAAAGGGGTAGGACTCCATGACACGGCGGAGCGCGTTGGTGTCTTCCTGCTGGAACGAGCGCGGGGTGTACACAAAATCTCGGTGGCGGTTGGATCCTCCTATAATACTTGTTCCAAGGACCCGAAGACCTGAGGACCCAATGCCCTACCTCATGATCGCGCTTCTGCTCGTTCTGGCATGCAGGGAGAGCAAGCCGCCGCCCCGCACCGAGCGCGAGCGCGACAGCACGATCGCGCAGTCGCGTTTGCCGGGCGCCGCCGGCGTGAAGGCGGCGCTCAAGGTGAGTGACTCTGCGGCGGCAAGGCGGGCCCGACTGGACTCCGTCGCCCAGTAGGGGCCGGGCCCTTCGATTGCCTCACGACCCCTGCAGGCCGTGGTCGTCGCGCTCCGAACCGGAAGTGGTGCCCCCCAACCACGATGTCATCGTGCAGTTTCGAGCGGTCGAGGCCTGAGTAGTGGCGGGTCAGGCCCTCGATGAAAGCTGGAGGGGGAGGCGTCGGAGACGCTGGCCCGTCGCTTTGAAGACCGCGTTTGCGATCGCGGGAGCTACCGGCGAGACACCCGGCTCGCCAAGGCCGGTCGGCGGATGCGCACTCTCGACGAAGTGCACTTCGATCGCCGGCACCTCGTTGATTCGCATCAGTCGATAGTCGCCGAAGTTCTTCTCCCGGGTGCGACCGCCCTCAACCGTGATCTCACCGCGCAGCGCGGCCTGGACACCGTCGATCAACCCACCGACCACCTGCTGCTCGGCGCCATTTGGGTTCACGATAAGTCCTGAATCCACAGCGGCCACGAGTTTCCTGACGCGGATCTCGTTCTCCTCCATGGCCACTTCGGCAACGACGCCAACGTATCCGCTGAACGTGAAGTGCGCCGCGATCCCCCGGCCGATTCCCGACGGTGGAGGAGTTCCCCACCCTGCCCGTTCGGCCGCAAGCCGCAGCACACCCTTGAGTCGCGCCGTGCTGAGGACCGGCCCACCATGATCCCGGTAGCGGAGATCGCGGTCCTCACCCAGCAGCTCGAGCCGGAACTCGAGTGGATCGCGTCCCGCCAGATGGGCCATCTCGTCCAGGAATCCCTGCACCGCGAACGCATTCGATGAATGGAGCGTCGCCCGCCACGCGCCAGTCGGGATCGCGGTGACGATGTTCGTGTGCGCCAACCGGAAATTGGGAATGCATGCGGCGGGGATGTCGTCGCGGTAGAGCTCCGACTGGGACGGGTTCTCGCGCCGGGCATAGCCATATCGCGAGGTGTTGGCCAGGTGATGCGACCAGGCACTGATGCGTCCGTCCGAGCCGAGCGCGGCGCGGAAATGGTGAATGCCGGCGGGGCGGTAATAGTCGTGGGTGATGTCGTCCTCCCGGCTCCGCACCAGCTGCACCGGCGTGCCACTCTGCTTCGAGAGGAACGCGGCCTCACCGGCGTAGTCGGTCATGAGACGACGGCCGAAGCCACCACCGGAGCGCGCCAGTTTTACGGTGATGTTCGCCACCGGAATTCCGGTCAGGGTGGAGGCCAGGTCACGCGCGCCTTCCGGATTCTGGGTCGGTCCGTACAGGTCGCAGCGTCCGTCGTGCACCCATGCCGCGTAGTTGACCGGCTCCATCGGCACGTGCGACAGGAAAGGGACCTCGTACTGCGCCTCGAGGGTGCGCGTCCCGGCCGCGACGGCCATGGCCGCGTCCACGTCACCATCGGTCCGAAGGACGGTCTCACCGCCACCCTTGAGAGCCTCGCGGCACCGGTCAAAATGGCGCGCGGTGCTCTCCGCGGATGAGCTGCTCTCATCGTACACGATGCGCAGGGCGGCCCGACCCTGGAACGCGGCCCAGGTATGGTCGGCGATCACGGCGACGCCGTCCCTGAGGTCGATCGGATTCGGGAGACCGGGAATGCGGACCACCTGCCGGACCCCGGGGATCGCGAGCGCGGGTGCGGGATCGAACGACACGATCTTCGCGCCGAACGGTGGACGCGCGACCGCCGCATACCGCATCCCCGCAAAGCGGACATCGAGACCGTAGGCGATCGCGCCGCGGGCGATCGACGCCGTATCGACATCGGGGATCCGCTTGCCAACGATGCGGTATTGCGCCCGCACCTTGAGCTGAGGCTCCTTCGGTACCGGAAGGCGGGCCGCGTCGGCGGCGACCGCTCCATACCCGAGCCGCTGTCCACTCGACTGATGAATCACGAACCCGGCCTCCGTGGAGCAGGTGGCGGGATCGACCGACCATCGCGCCGCCGCCGCGGACACGAGCATTGCCCGCGCCGCGGCACCGGCCCGGCGCAGCCCGTTCCAGTTGCCCCAGACTCCCGTGCTGCCACCGGTGAACTGCTCACCGTATTTCGGGTCGAGTGGCGCCTGCTCCACTCGCACCCGCGCCCACTCCACATCGAGCTCCTCGGCGATGATCATCGGCAGCGACGTCTTCACGCCGGTCCCGATCTCGGGGTTCTTTCCCGCGATGGTGACGGCACCGTCGGGGTCGATGCGAATGAACGCCCCTACCTCGGCGGCAGCTTGTTGCAACCGGCTGCTCGACGGTCGGAGCGCGAGCACGAACCCGCCGCTCGCCGCCAGGCTCGCCGCGAGGAACGTCCGGCGCCGCATGCTATCGACCCTCCGCGGCGCGATGAATCGCCCGCCGGATGCGGGGATAGGTGCCGCAGCGACAGAGATTGCCCGCCATGGCGTTGTCGATCTCCTCGTCGGTCGGGTTCTGCGACCGGGAGAGCAGCGCGGCCGCGCTCATGATCTGACCAACCTGGCAGTAGCCGCACTGAGGAACATCTTCCTCGACCCATGCCTTCTGCAGGGGATGAGATCCGTCGCGGGAGAGACCTTCGATCGTCGTCACGGCTCTGCTGCCCACAGCGCGCACCGGGATCGAGCAGGACCGGACCGGCCGCCCGTCGAGATGCACCGTGCAGGCGCCGCAGAGCCCGGCCCCGCAGCCATACTTGGTTCCCGTGAAGTTGAGGATGTCGCGGAGGACCCAGAGCAGGGGCATGTCGGGCGGCGCGTCGACGGTGTGGCGACGGCCGTTGACGAGCAGGGATGTGGGCATACTTGAGTTACGGTGGCAGGAGCGGGGTTGTGTCACGGGGCCGTCTCAAAGGTCTCAAAGGTCTCATGAGTCCTTGGAGACCTTGGAGACCTTGGAGATCTGCCGCTCACGAGTCCTCAAACGACCAGAACAGCTTCTTTCCCGGCTTCAGTTCCAGGACATAGGTGATCTGGTTGAGGGCGCTCCCGGGCGGATAGGCCCTGAGCTCGAGCTTGGTTACGCCATCCGGAATGGCGACGGCGAACGCGGCCGTGTCGCCCGGCTGGATCGTGCCCAGCTCGAGGGTCTTGGTCCCGATGGTGGCGAAGACCGCCATTTCGTGGCCATGCGAGTTGTAAACGCGGAGGGTGTCGGGCCCGGAGAGCAGGAGGATACCAAGGAGAGTGGTCAGCATGGGAAACCGGACGGCAGGAGACCCAGGCGGGTGCCACCGTTCCCTGCATGGGAACGCGATTTACCGCATCGGCTGAGACCTTGGAGGCCTTGGAGACCTTGGAGACCTACCAGCGGCGGACTCGACCCGTATCGAGATGCACGAAGTCCGACCTGCGGTAGTACCCCACCCCGCCCCGCCCCAGGGCGAGTCCCGCATCCCGCACCTTCGTGAGTGCTACCCCGGGGAGCCTCACGTCGATTGCCTTCCCCACCATGTGCAGGCTCCCCGACGCAACCTCCCGGCTGTGCTGCCGCAGCATCGCGTTGGTCTCCGGCGACCGGTAGCCGCTGATCACATCGAACGGCCGGCGCGCGCCGGTAAGCTGGTGCACTTTCGTGAGGATATCGAGCACCCCGGGATCGATGTCGTGCACGCCGCCGGTGCGGAAATCGCGCAGGAACCAGTTCACTTCGCGAAGCGCGTCGGGGAGGTAATCGCCGGCCGCGAAATACTCGACGACGAGACGTTCACCGGTGTGGGTGTTGTAGAAGCTGAGCGAGCGGGTGGCGGCGAGTGCCAGGAGGCGGCGCGGAAAGCCGGCCAGCAGCGGAAGGGCCGCGAGACCGGCCGCCAGGAATTGTCTGCGGGACTGATGCATCTGCGACCTGCGACCACGAGACCCAAAATGAAAGGCCGGGGAGACGAGCCCCCCGGCCAACGGCGGACCAAGGGAACTTCATCAGCGAGGGACCCGAAATCAAGACCGATTGCCAGACCGCCAGATCGCGAGATCGCTAGATTTCGGTCATGGCCCTCCGCATCCAGTTCGTCAAGGAGAAGGATGGCAGCATCCTGCTTCGCTGCCACCGCGCGGACGGCACCACGACCTGGCAGCGAAACGACGGTGGCCGGGGCAGCTTCTTCATCATCCACGATCTCACCCACTTCGCCGTGGAAACCGTGCTGGGACACCGGCGCGGGTTCTGGGGCCTCGTCGCGGATGGCTGGAACGTCACCGACTTCGGCGCCCCCTGGCCTCGCGGCCCGCTCCCGGCGGACCTGGATCCCTCAGAGCTGATCGTCGGCTTCTTCGATGGGGAGCGCGCCGGTGGTGCCACCTGGACCGCGGACGACTTCATCGACCAGGCGGAGAAATACTTCGCCAGCCATGGCGTCACCCGGACCCTCACCCTGACCGACGAGGAGCTCCACCGGATTCGCGCTCGGGTACGCGAGCTCGCCGATCAGTGGACGCTCCTTCCCCGCGGCGAAACCCTGGAGCTGGTGTTCTCATGACGGAGCATCACAAAGGCATCTCGGTGCTTCGCGGTGGTGGTGGACCGCGGGCGTGGAACGGGATCCGGTACAAAACCGGCCTCTCCGCGCTCAACACCGGCGCGAAACAGCTGTCGATGAACGTGGCGACCATTCCGCCTGGTGGCGTCGCGTTCGCCCACATTCACGTCGACTTCGAGGTCATGCTCTACATCCTCGAGGGAAGGGTGCGCCACGAATTCGGCCAGCGACTCGAGCAGACGGTCGACAACGGCCCCGGCGACTTCATCTTCATCGAGCCGGGCGTCCCCCACGAAGTCTGCAACCTGAGTGATACCGAACCGGTCGTCGCCGTCGTGGCGCGATCCGACGCCGGCGAATGGGAACACATCGTGGACTATCCATCGACACGGCGGCCCCGGGCGTGAGCCTCGCCGAGCGGATCCGTTCCCGGGCGCTCGCTTCGATACTCCTCCTCGCGCTCGGCCGGGATCGGCGCGCGCCCCTGCCCTCGCCCATTGCATGATCGCCTACGTCTTCTGGCATTGGAAGCAGTCCTCGATCGCTGCGCCCGACTACGAGCCGGTCCAGCGCGCCTTTCACGACGCGCTCGCCGCGGCGCCACCGAAGGGCTTTCACTGGTCGCAGAGCTTCGCCCTGTCGGGATGCGCCTGGGCGGCGGACAAGGGTGAGGCATACGAAGACCGATACCTGGTGGATGACTTCACGGCGCTTGATGCGCTCGATGCGGCGGCGGTGAGTGCGGCACGCAAGGCGCCCCATGACAAGGCGGCGGCGCTCGCGGCGGGTGGAATAGCAGGGATCTACCAGCTCTCGCAGGGCGAGACGATGCGCGTTCCCCGGCACGCGGCATGGTTCGCCAAGCCCGCGGGCGTCAGCTATGCCGCTCTCCGCGGGCTGCTGGACCCGGTTGTTTCGAAGGGAGAGGCCTCGGTGTGGATGCGAAGAATGAC
>DATEOL010000165.1:0-10868 GCA_035274025.1 Gemmatimonadales bacterium
GCCCTGACGGTACGGCTCTGGCGGAGCAGTCGCCCGATCTACGCGAGGATCGCGCAATCGATCCAGCAGGACCTGGCGTCGGCCGGAGTCACCGTCGACGTGGTCGAGCGGGATGCGGCTTCGGCGCGGGCCGCGGCCCGCAATGGCGAGGCCGACCTCTTCCTCACCGACTGGTACGGTGACTATCCGGACGCGGAGAACTTTACCTATCCGCTGCTCCACTCCCGGAACCACGGACCGGGCGGCAACCTAGCCTTCCTGACCGACCCCGCGCTCGATTCGCTGATCGTGCGCGCGCGGTCGACACCCGATACGGCGCAGAAGTCCCGCCTCATGATGGAGATCGACCGGCGGGCGTTCGAGATGGCCCCGTGGATCTTCTTCTGGTTCCCGGTCGATCTCTGGGCCGAGCGTCCGGACGTGGAAGGCTGGAAAATTCCCGCGGTGTTCAACGGCCAGCGCTGGATCACGGCGCGCGTGAAGTGACGCGCTACCTCGCGGGGCGCGTGTTGCAGCTGATTCCCACGCTGGTCGGCGTGCTCGCCGTGACGTTCATCCTGCTCTACGTGGCGCCCGGTGACCCGGTGCAGGCCATGGTGGGGGAACGGGCCGACGCCGAAACCATCGCGCGCCTTCGCGCCGAGCTGCGGCTCGACGACCCGCTGCCGACCCAGTTCCTGCACTACACCGGGGGAATCCTCCGGGGCGACCTGGGGACGAGCTACATCACGCGGCGCCCGATCCTCGACGACCTGCTCACCCGATTCCCCGCCACGCTCCGGCTGGCGGCGGCCGCGATGACGATCGCCGTCTTTTGCGGGCTCGCCGCGGGCATTTATGGCGCATGGCGACCGGGAAGCCTCGGGGACCGGATCGCGACCTTCGGCGCCTATCTCGCCGTGTCCTTTCCGGTGTACTGGGTCGGGCTCATCCTGATCCTGGTGTTCGCGGTCTCCCTCAAGTGGTTCCCCCCGTCGGGCTCGGGTGGCATCAAGTTCCTGATCCTACCGGCGCTCACGCTCGGCATGCGGTCGGTCGCGTTCATCGCGCGCATCGCGCGGACCGCGATGCGGGAAGCGCTGGCGAGCGACTACGTCCGGACCGCACGCGCGAAGGGGATGCGGGAAGGACGGGTGGTGCTTCGTCACGGCCTGCGGAACGCGTGGCTACCGGTCATCACGGTGGTCGGGCTCGACTTCGGCAGCTATCTCACGGGATCGATCCTCACCGAGACGATCTTCGCATGGCCCGGCGTCGGTCGCTACGTGCTGAGCGCGATCGAAAAGCGCGACCTCCCTGCCATCCAGGGCAGCATCCTCTTCCTGAGCGTGGTGTTCGTGATGGTGAACCTGTTGACGGACGTGGCGTATGCGAAGATCGATCCGCGCGTTAAGTACTAGCCTCCTTCTCGTCACGCCGTTGAGCGCGCAGACGCTCACGAAACGGCTCGATGCCCTGTTGGACGCGGCGCCGCTCAATCGCCATCTCTGGGGCATCGCGATCGCCGACGCGAACGGTCGCCCGATTTTTTCCCGCAACGCCGATCGTCTCTTCATTCCGGCTTCCAACACGAAGCTGCTGGTGACCTCGGCCGCCGCTGTCCTCCTCCCGCCCGACTGGACCGTGCGCACGAGCCTGTACGCAACCGGACCAGTCGCCAACGGCGTGCTGCAGGGACACCTGGTGCTCTACGGCCGCGGCGATCCAACCATGACCAGGCGCTGTTTCTCGATCGACACCACCCTCGCGGGCGTGTGCCAGGCAGACCCCTTTGCGCCACTTCGCGATCTGGCGCGTGGGCTCGCGGCACGGGGAATCACCGCCATCGCGGGCGACGTCGTCGGTGACGGCAGCTGGTTCGAGCCCAACATCGTTCACCCCGCGTGGGAGACCGGCGACCTCGCCTGGTGGTACGCGGCGCCGGTGAGCGGCCTCGGCTTCACCGACAACAGCCTCGAAGTCACCAGCACGGCCACGACGCCGGGCGCGCCGGCGATGATCACGATGTGGCCGAACCTCGGCAACGCGGTCATCGAGAACCGCACCCGAACAGTGGCGGAGGGAAGTCGATCGACGTTCGACATCGTGCGTGATGGGGCGGGTGGTCATTTCGTCGCGATCGGCGATGTGCCGGTCAGCGGCAAGCCCCGCACCAGCTACATCGCGGTGGAGGACCCGGTCATGTACACGGCGCTCGCACTCCGCCAGGCGTTGAGCGAGTATGGCATCGCGGTACTCGGCGGGACACGCTCCACGGTCGATTCGATGCTCTTCCGGGAAGCGCGAAGCACGCCGCCCCTCGCCGAAGTGCAGTCACGTCCGCTGCGCGACTGGATCTTCCCGATCCTCAATACCAGCCAGAACTGGTACGCCGAGATGCTCCTCAAGGAGCTGGGACGCACCCAGGCCGGCGAGGGAAGCTGGGACGCGGGACTCGCCGTGGTCCGGCGCTTCCTGATCGACTCGGTCGGGGTGGATTCGACCGAGGTGTCGCAGAGCGATGGATCGGGGCTCTCGTCCCAGAACCTGGTCGCCCCGGCGGCGTTCCTGCGGATACTCTCCTATATGAGGAAGCACCCGCGCTATGGCGTCTTCGCCGCGGGACTCCCGCGGAGCGGGCTTCCCGGCTCGCTCCGGAACCGATTCACGGGAACCCCGCTCGAAGGACGGGTGCTCGCGAAGACCGGCAGCATCGCCGGGGTGAACACGCTCTCGGGATACGTGACGAAGAAGAACGGCAAGACCCTGCTGGTCTCGATCCAGGCAAATCATCACGCCCTGGGCGGACGTGCGATGATAGCAGCCATCGACTCGTTGGTGGTGGCGGTGAGCCGGTGAGACGATGAGACGCTGAGACACAGAAACAGTATCATTCCCGCATGAAGATCTACACCAAGACGGGTGACAAAGGCGACACCGGTCTCTTTGGCGGAGGCCGCGTCCCCAAGGACGACCCGCGCGTCGCCGCGTACGGTGACGTCGACGAGCTCAATTCGACGATCGGCGTCGCGCGATCGGCCTTGCCCGCGGCCGCCTTTGATCCCCTCCTCGAGCAGATCCAGCGCGACCTCTTCGCCATCGGTGGCCACCTTGCGACGCCCGACCCGGAGAAGGTCCGGGCCGCGCTCGCGAAGGCCGAGCTGGGCGAGGAGCGCATTCGCGTGATGGAAGAGGCGATCGATGCGACGGATACCGAGCTGCCGCCCCTTCGTGCCTTCGTGCTGCCGGGCGGAACACCCGGCGCGGCCGCGCTTCACGTCGCCCGCACTGTCTGCCGGCGCGCCGAGCGCAGCGTCGTCGGGCTCGCGCGGATTGCGGAGGTGCCAACGCTCTTCATCGTGTACCTGAATCGCCTCTCCGACCTTCTCTTCACCCTGGCCCGCCTGGCCAACCATCGCGAGGGACGCCACGACGTCACCTGGTGAACTCCCGCCCGCCCCCGCGTTCGCGGTGCGGCATGCGACGGGAGTGTGTTCGGTGTACATCGAGGCCGGCCTGCTCTCCCGCCTGGGTGAATTGTGCGCGCTGCACCTCCCCGATCGGCGCATCGCCATCATTTCCGATGAGCGCGTGGCGCTTGCCATCGCGTCGCCGATCGACCGAGCACACTTCACCTTCCCCTCGGGCGAGGCATCCAAGTCGCGCGAGAGCTGGGCAAAGCTGACCGACGCGCTTCTCGACGCAGGGTTTGGCCGTGACAGCGCGATCGTCTCGCTGGGAGGAGGAGTGACCGGCGACCTTGCCGGGTTCGTTGCAGCGACATACCTGCGGGGAATCCCCTGGCTTCAGGTTCCGACCACGCTCCTCGCGATGCTCGACGCATCGGTCGGTGGCAAGACCGGCGTCGACACTCCGGCCGGAAAGAATCTCGTCGGGGCATTCCATCAGCCTGTCGCCGTCGTCATGGACCCCGATGTGCTGGTCTCGCTGCCACTCGAGGATCTGAGAAACGGGCTTGCCGAGGCGGTGAAGCACGCGGCGATACTCGACGCGGATCACTTCGCGTGGCTGGGTGCGTCGGTCGAGCAGATCCTCGCGCGGAAGCCGGCCACCATCGAATTGCTGCTCCGGAGGAACGTCGGGATCAAGGCGAGCGTGGTCCAGGCGGACGAGCGGGAAGGAGGACGACGGGCGATCCTCAACGCCGGCCACACGATCGGCCACGCCGTGGAGCACGCGTCGGAATTTTCCCTTTCCCATGGTGAAGCAGTCGCGATCGGTCTCGTGTCGGAAGCCCGGCTCGGTGAGCGCCTCGGCGTCACCGAGCCGGGCACGGCAACGAGGCTGGCTTCATTGCTCCAGAGTTTCGGGCTACCGGTCAGGGTTCCTCGGGTGCTCGATGTCGAGGTCATAGTGACCGCGCTTCGCAACGACAAGAAGAACCGAGCGAATGAACTCCGGGTGGTCCTGCTTTCCACTATTGGCGCGATAAATGGAAGCGAAAGCTATGGCTGGACAGTGGCGGTACCGGAAAGTCTGGTGAGGGAATCGCTCAACGGCTAAGTCATTGATTTCGGCGTTGGTGTGCAAGAATTCCGCGGGTGTAACCCGAAGATGTCCTATCTGTTGTCAATTCCTTCAACACAAATGTGCATATCACTGAATGTGGATTTTCTTCACAAAGTCCACAAGTTGCAATGACTTAAGCGGTTCCCCTGTGGACTCTGGATCGTTATTGACCGTCTCATTTCCGCTCCCTACTTTGGCTGTCCGCGCTCGAATGCTACTTCCCCCCGAGCGCAGCCAAAATCAGTGGGTTGTTCGCAATCCCGCAGTCCTTGAGGTGGTATGCCCCAGGCGAGCCATCGTACTCCGCGCGTCCGCACTCGCGGACCCTCCGGAAGTGCATTCGATCAGTACCTGTTGGACATCCGGCGCCTCCCACTGATCACGGATCCCCGCGAAGAGCGGAAGCTCGCATATAAGGCGCGCAAGGGAGACCCCGAAGCAGCGGAGCGGCTGGTTACCGCCAACCTTCGCTTCGTGATTTCCTATGTGAAGCGCTTCCAGGGTCATGGCCTCGATCTGTCCGAGCTCGTCGCGATCGGGAACGAGGGACTGCTCAAGGCGGTCCGCAAGTTCGACCCGATCCACAAGGTCAAGTTCATCAGCTACGCGGTGTGGTGGATTCGCCAGTGCGTGCTCAAGGCACTCGCGGAGCAGACCCGCACCGTGCGCATCCCGGTGAACCAGAACGCCGCGCTGGTGCGGATGGGGCGGATCGAGACCCTGCTGGCGCAGGAGCTCGGACGCACTCCCACCGACGCGGAGACCGCCAAGGTCATGAACGACACGGTCGAAAACGTGCGCGCCGCGCGCCGCATGACGTCGACCGAGTTCTCGCTCGACGCTCCGGTCGAGCGGCACGACTCGAGCGCCGTGACGTTCGGCGAGCGGGTCGCCGGCGCGGTGGCGAGCGAGATCGAGGAGTCGACCGACTCGCAGCTGCAGCGCGAATTCATCCGGCGGCTCTTCCTGCGCTATCTCACGCCGCGGGAGCGCCGGATCCTCACGCTCTATTACGGCCTCGATCATGGCGCCGAGCCGATGACGCTGGAGCGGATCGGCGAGCTGCTCGGTGTCACCCGCGAGCGGGTGCGGCAGATTCGCGAGCGCGCCTTCGAGAAGCTCCGCCGCTGCAACGAGATCAAGGGGATGCAGGGATTCTGGCAAGCGGCCTGAACGCCACATCGTCACTTCGTCTCTTCGTCTCTTCGTCTCATCGTCTCATCGTCTCAGGGCCGGGTCCGCATCCCGGCCCTGAGTTGTTGTGAGACGCTGAGACGCTGAGACGATGAGACGATGAGACGAAGTGACGAAGTGACCTATATTGATGAATGCGCCTGCCCCTGTTTCCACTTGACGTTGTGCTGTTCCCGGGCGCACTGCTTCCGCTTCACATTTTCGAGCCTCGATACCAGCAGATGCTCGCCGACTGCACCGCGGGTGACAGCCGTTTCGGAATCGTCCCGACGGGAGCGGACGGCAGGCCTCCGACCGGCGTGATCGGGACGATCGCCGAGGTGCGTGCGGCCCAGGCGATGGGAGAAGGGCGATCCAACATCGTGGTCTCCGGCGAGCGCCGCTTCATGCTCCGCCGCTACGAGGACGATCCGGCCCCATACTTCGTGGGCACCGCCGACCCGTTCGAGGACGACTCCGACGACATCGAAGAGGCAAACCAGCACACCGTGGCGCTGCGCCAGCTCGCCGATCGCTGCGCCGCGGCGCTCGGAACGCTCACGATCGCGCCAACCACCACGGCGTGGGCCGCCGACGCGGCGACCCTCACGTTCCAGATCGCCGCGATGCTCGACATCGACCTCGATTTCAAGCAGCGCTTCCTCGGGATGCGCTCCGCGATGCATCGGGTCGCGGTGCTCCTGAGCCTGCTCCCGAAGGTGGCAGTCGACCTCGAGGCGCGCGCCGCGGTTCGCGATCGCGCGAAGAAGAACGGCACCGGCGGGGCGCACGCGGACGTCGTGACGACATGAGTCACGCGTGATGGGTCACGAGTCGCGAATCGCGAGTCTCGAGAGTGGCCTCGCCGAGATCGTCGGAACCCGCTGGGTCCGTCTCCGTCCCAGTGAGCTCGCCGCGTTCCGAGCCGACGGGCTTCCCACCCACGAGTCCACGCCGGGTATCGTCGTCATTCCGGGCTCCAGGGAAGAAGTGATCGAGGTCGTGCGCTTCCTCGCGAAGGCGGGGGTTCCGTTCGTCGCCCGGGGCGCCGGTACCGGCCTCGCGAGCGGCGGGCTCGCGGAAGCAGGCCAGGTGCTCCTCGTCCTCACCCGGCTCAACAAGATCCTCAAGATCGACACCGCCGCGCGGCGTGCCGTGGTCCAGCCCGGGGTGGTGAACGCGAAACTCTCCGAGGCGACGGCGCCGCATGGTCTCTATTACGCGCCCGATCCGTCGAGCCAGTCCGCATGCACCCTGGGCGGCAACGTGGCGGAGAACGCGGGGGGCCCGCACTGCCTCAAGTACGGCGTCACGACCAATCATGTCGTCGCGCTCGAAGTCATCCTCGCTTCCGGCGAGACGATCCGGCTCGGCAGTCCCCAGGGGGAGCCCTGGGGACCGGACCTGGTGGGCCTCTTCGTCGGGAGCGAAGGAATGTTCGGCATCGCGCTCGAGATCACGGTGCGGCTCGAGCCCCTGCCGAAAGACGTCCGTACGCTGCTCGCGGGCTTTCCGACCGTTCGCGGCGCCACGGAAGCGGTGTCCTCGATCATCGCGTCCGGGGTGGTGCCGGCCGCGCTCGAAATGATGGATGGTCCTTGCGTCCAGGCCGTCGAAGCCTCCATCTACGCGGCCGGGTATCCGACCGATGCCGCGGCCGTGCTCCTGGTGGAGCTCGACGGTCGGCCCGATGCGGTGGCCGCCGAGGAAGCCGTCGTCAGCGAGCGGCTGCTCCGGCACGGCGCGATGCAGGTCCGGAGCGCCGCCACCCCGGAAGAACGGGCCCGGCTCTGGCAGGGACGGAAGAAGGCCTTCGGGGCCATGGGCCGGCTCACGCGGGACGTCATCGTGCAGGATGCCGTGGTGCCACGGTCGGTGCTTCCCGATGTGCTCGACCGGATCATGGACCTGGGCCGCGAACACCAGGTGATGGTCGTCAACGTCTTTCACGCCGGCGACGGCAACCTGCATCCCAATATCTGCTACGACCGGAGTGACGAGGCGCTCGTCAAGCGCGTGAAGCACGTGAGTCGCGCCATCATGGAGGTCTGCGTCGCGGCGGGCGGAAGCATCACCGGGGAGCATGGCGTGGGAGCCGACAAGGTCGAGTACATGACGATGCTCTTCGATGATGCCACGCTCGGCGCCATGTGCGACGTGCGACGGGTGTTCGATCCTGATGGGCGAGCCAATCCGGGCAAGGTGATTCCGGTCCACAGCTGCCGGGAGTGGCGCGCGGGAGGCATCGAATGACCGATCGTGTGCTGGCGAAGGCGCGCGAGGCCCTCGGCGCCGATGCAGTAGGACAGGATCCCCAGGGCCGGCCGCGGGTTTCTCCCGAGTCGACCGACGGAGTCGCGCGCGCGATGGCGCTCGCGCACAACGAAGGATGGACGGTGCGGATCGAGGGCCGCGGCACCTGGTGCCCGCCCGACGCGCCCGCGGACCTGGTGGTGACGACCACCGCGCTCGACCGGGTGAACACGGTGGCGCCTTCCGACCTCGTCGCGACCATCCAGGCCGGGGCCGCGATCGGCGCGGTGCAACGCCGGCTCAGCGCGGAGCGCGTGTGGCTGGCGTGGGATTCCCCCGGTCGCCCGCAGCGCTCGCTGGGATCGATCGTCGCGACCGGAACCGCGGGGCCACTCCGGCATCGGTACGGTCCGGTGCGCGACCATTTGCTTGGCTGCACCTTCGTGAGCGGCGATGGCCGCATCGTGCGCCCCGGCGGCACGGTGGTGAAGAACGTCGCGGGCTACGACCTGACGAAACTGATGGCGGGCGGCTTCGGGGCCTTCGGCGTCATCACCGAGCTCAACCTCCGGCTCCGCGCGGCTCCGGAGCTCGATCGCACGCTGCTCGCGCGGGGTGGTCGTGACGCCCTCAGCTCCGCGGGTCGTGACCTCGCCGAGGCGGCGATCGACGCCGTGGCGCTGGAGCTGCTCTCACCGGCGATGGCCGCGGATGCGGAGTGGGTACTCGCGCTGCGGCTCGCCGGATCGGCCGACGGCGTGCGCGCGGAGACGGAGCGGGTGAAGCAGGTCGCCACCCTGGCATGGAGCGCTCCTTCACCGGATCAGGCGAATGCCATCTGGCACGGCGCGGCGCACGCGGCGCTGGCGGGAAACGTCACCATCCGGCTCGGCGTGCTGCTGCCCGGCATCGACGACACGCTCGACCTGCTCGCCGATCATCTCGACCTGGGTCTCGTCGCGGCGGGCGCCGGAAGCGGATCGATCCGCTGGACCGGTGACGTGCCACCCGAGCGGCTCATGACCGTGCGCCGCATTGCGGCGGGACGGGAGATTCCCCTGACGCTCGAGCGCGCGCCGTGGGCCTACCGGCGGACCGCGGGACACTTCGGCCTCTATCGCGAGGGCGTGGGCACGATCGTCGCGCGGCTTCGCGACACGTTCGACCCCGGTCACGTCGTCCAGGCGCCGCTCGATGCCGATGGCTGATCCGGTCCCCAACTTCACCGCGCTCGACCCCTGCGTGCACTGCGGGCTCTGCCTGCCCGCGTGCCCGACCTACACCGCCACCGGCGACGAGTCGGACAGTCCGCGCGGGCGCATCGTGCTGATGCGCGCACTCGAGCGGGGCGAGATCTCCGCCCAGGACGAGGGACTGCGGACCCATCTCGATCGCTGCCTGGGCTGTCGCGGCTGCGAGCCCGCGTGTCCTTCCGGCGTCGGCTATGGCCGCGGGTTGCAGGTGGCACGCGAAATCCTGACGCGCGAGAACGGGATCACACCGAAGACCCGCGCGGTGCTCGCGATGTTCGGCCATCGCGCGCTCTGGCGAGCCGCGTTTGGAGGCGCCAAGCTCCTGCGCGGCCTTGGGATCGCCAAAGGCTTGAGTGGAAGCGGCCGGCTGGGATCGACGATGGGCATGGTCGCCGCAACAAAGCCGTCGACGGTCTACCGTCGACAGTCGACCGTCGACCGTAGACCGTCGATCTCGCGAGGCACAGTCGTGCTCTTCAGAGGTTGTGTGATGGACGTCCTCTTCCGTCACGTCCACGAGGCGACGCGGCGCACCCTCGCGGCCAACGGGTTCGAGGTCGTCGATGTCCGGGGGCAGGCATGCTGCGGCGCACCGCACGAGCACGCCGGCGACGCGCCGAGCGCAAAACGGCTCGCGGCAAAGAACGTCGCCGCGCTGGCGGACAGCGCGGACGCCATCGTGGTCGACAGCGCGGGATGCGGCGCGATGCTGCGGGACTACCACCACCTGCTCGGCGACAGCGCCGCGGAGCGCTTCGCGGCGAAGGTGCGCGACGTGAGCGAGCTCCTCGCCGAAGCGGGACCGGTGACCGGCGCGCCGGTCGCGCGTGACGTGGCGTATGACGCGCCCTGTCACCTCCAGCACGCGCAGAAGGTGCATGCCCAGCCGGTGGCCGTGCTGCGCTCGATTCCCGAGCTCCGCCTGCGCCTCCTCCCCGGGTACGACCGCTGCTGCGGTGGGGCCGGCGCCTACTCGATGCTCCAGGCTGAAATGAGCGCGGCAGTTCTGGCCGACAAGGTCGCCAGCATCCGCGATGCCGCACCGCGTCCCGACTTCGTCGCGACGGGAAATCCCGGATGCATCATGCAGATCGGTGCCGGCCTGAATGGCGCCGGAGTCGATATCCCGGTGGTCCACCCCGTGGAGCTGCTCGATCTCTCCTACGCCACAGGCGGGCTGTACGGCTGAGGCATAGCCGGACAGATTCCGGCATATGGTCGAAGTCACCCGTCTGACCGATTCCCGGTTCCACGCCCTGCGGCACGACTCCGGATTCGCAGTCTCCCCATCGGCCGTGTTTCGAGTCGAGGGTCCTGGCGCGCTCGACTGCCTCCAGGGCGTCCTGACGTGTGACGTCGCCGCCCCCGGCGTGGGGACCGTGCAGTACGGCGCGATGCTCACCTCCAAGGGGATGATCGTCGCCGACTTCCACGTGATCCGCGACGAGAGCGGGTATACGCTGGTCACCTCGCTCGGGGCGCGTGAGGCGGCGCTCGGCCTCTTCCGCCGGCAGTTTCCTCCCCGTCTCGCGAAGGTCTCGGATCAAACCGATGCGACGCGCACCATCTGGCTTCTCGGCCAGCGGGCCCAGGAGATCCTCGGCGTCGCGGGTTTCCCGTGGCCCGCCGAACCCGGACGCGTCACCGAGCGGGTCGCGAGACCCCATCCCCTCGCGCCCT
>DATEOL010000166.1:0-2647 GCA_035274025.1 Gemmatimonadales bacterium
CAGCGCCGGCGCGAGATCGGGGTGCGCATGGCCCTCGGCGCCACGGCGGGGGTGGTGCGCCGCGAAGTGGTCTCGCAGGGGACCAGGGTCGTATTGATCGGCGTCGTGATCGGGCTGGCCACCGCGGTCGGAACGACAAGACTGCTCAGCACACTGCTGTTCGGGGTGAAGGCAGTCGATCCGATCGTGTTTGCGGCCATGGCCGCGATGATGGTCGGGATGGGAATGCTGGCGAGTTATGTGCCGGCTCGACGGGCGAGTAACGTCGATCCCATCGAGACGCTGCGGAGCGACTGAGCACGGAGCACGGGGCACGGGGCACGGGGCACGGAGTACTCGTGCCCTGTACTTTTCCTCCCCATGAAGGAATCAGATCTCTATAGTCCTCTAAAACGCTTCCTGGAATCCCAGGGCTATGAAGTAAAAGGCGAAGTCCACGATTGCGACGTCATGGCCCTTCGCGGCCAGGAACCTCTGGTGATCGTCGAGCTCAAGCTCACCATCAACCTCGGTGTCCTCCTCCAGGCCGTGGACCGGCTCGCGCTCACGCCCAAGGTGTATATCGGCATCCCGGAACGCTCCTCCGCGCTCAGACAGCGGCGCAAGAAGCTCTACAAGCTCCTGCGCATGCTCGGGCTCGGGCTCCTCGCCATCCATCCCGGGCCACGCGCATCCCGCACTACCGTGCTCATCGATCCCGGTGAGTATCGTCCCCGGAAATCGAAGCCGCGCCAGGATCGCCTGCTCGGCGAGTTCACCCGTCGGGTCGGCGATCCCAACCTCGGCGGGACGACCACGCGGAACGGCATCCTCACGGTCTACCGTCAGCGCGCGCTCGCGATCGCCCGGGTCCTCGAGGAGCGCGGACCGACCAAGGCGTCGGAAGTCGCCCAGGCAGCGAACGATCCGGGGGCGCGGGGGATCTTGTATGGCGATCCGTACGGGTGGTTCGAGCGCGCGGGTCGCGGCGTGTATTCCCTCTCACCGCGCGGGACCACCGAGCTTCCCCGCTGGCTCACCCGCTCCTGACGCCGTATCGTCTGAGCCATGCGAATCTCCAGCCTTGCGCACGGCTTCTTCGCGCTGACCCTGATTTGTCTCGGCGTCATCGGATTGGTGAACGGCAGTTTCACCCCGACCTGGGGCGGCGTCCCGAAGGAGCTGCCCGGACGCGAGGCTCTCGCGTACGCCTGCGCCGCGATCTCGCTGCTGATCGGGATCGGCCTCCTCCTCGAGCGGATGGCCGCCTCCGCTTCACGAATCCTGCTGGCCTGGTTCGTTGCCTGGCTGGTCCTCTTCCGACTTTCGCACTTCCTGTTCACCCCGACTGCGGTGGACACCTGGTGGGGCGCGGGCGATACCTCGGTGATGGTGGCGGCCGCGTGGATGCTCTACCTACGGCTCGCCACTGAGCGACCGCTGCGCATTTTCCCCACCGGCGAGAAGGGCCTTCGCATCGCAATGATGCTCTACGGACTCGCGCTGATTCCTTTCGGCCTGGCGCATTTTCTCTACCTCGACAACACCGCTCCTCTGGTACCGAGCTGGCTGCCCTGGCACTCCGGTTGGGCGTATTTCACCGGCGGCGCCTTCATCGCGGCGGGCCTGGCCATCATCACCGGGGTGCAGGCGCGGCTCGCCGCGATGCTCTCCGCGCTGCAAATCGGCCTGTTCACGCTGCTCGTCTGGGTGCCAACCGTGGCGACCGGTCACCCCAGTCCGTTTCAGTGGATCGAGTTCCTCGATTCCTGGGCGTTGACCGCCGGGGCATGGGTCGTCGCGGACTCCTGGCGTGGCATCACGACGAGTGCGGCTACCTTGAGCACATGAATACCCGAAACCTCGGTATCGCGCTGGCGCTCTCGGCGTCCGCTGCTTCGCTGTCGGCCCAGCAATACGACGTGGTCGTGGAGCGGAACATGATGGTCCCCATGCGCGACAGCGTCCGGCTCGCCACCGACCTCTACTTCCCAGCCCGCGACGGACGGCCCGCCAATGGCCGGTTTCCGGCGATCCTGGTGCGCACGCCCTACGGCAAACCCGCCGAGGAGGGGAGGCTCGGCGACTCGCTGTTTGCACGCAACGGTTATGTGGTGGTGTACCAGGACGTGCGCGGGCGCTTCGAATCCGAGGGCATCTGGCACATGATGACCGACGACGGTCGCGACGGCCAGGACGCGTGCAACTGGATCGGCAAGCAGGCGTGGTCCGACGGCCGAGTCGGCATGATGGGGATTTCGTACGTAGGCGGAACCCAGCATGCGGTCGCACTGGAAGGCTGTCCCTTCCTCAAGACCGTCGTGCCGATCGACGCGGTGTCGAATCCCGGTTACCAGAGCATGCGGAACGGCGGGGCCTTCGAGCTCCGGTTCTTCAACTGGCCATTCTACGGCGCGGCGATCGGGAGCCGGCAGTCGCGCGATCCGGCGCTCAAGCCGGCGCTGGATAGCATGTACGCCAATCGGCGGCTCTACGTGCAGCAGCTTCCGCTCCGGAAAGGCACGACGCCACTGAGCCTCGCGCCAGAATATGAGTACTGGCTGGTCGAGGCGATGCGGACGCCAGGTGGCGATCCCTTCTGGCACTTCACCGACATCGTCGACTTCGCGGAGCGTTATCAGGACATCCCGGTCTACCTGGTCGGCGG
>DATEOL010000167.1:0-9770 GCA_035274025.1 Gemmatimonadales bacterium
TGGAGCTGCACCGTCTGGCGGCGGGCTACCTGAGCCGCGAGGCCACCGGCCATACCCTCCAGCCCACCGCCCTCGTCCACGAGGCCTACCTCCGCCTGGTGGACCAGCGGCGGGTTGACTGGCGCAACCGCGCCCAGTTCCTCGGCGTGGCCGCCAGCATGATGCGGCGGATCCTGGTCAACCACGCCCGCGACCGGGCCGCGCAGAAGCGGGGCGGCGGGGCCCATCAGGTCTCGCTTTCCCTCCTCGAAGCGCCGTCGGGCCGACCCGACGTCGACCTGATCGCGCTCGAGGATGCGATGGAGCGACTGGGCCAACGCGATGAGCGAAAGAGCCGGGTCGTCGAGCTCAAGTTTTTCGGGGGACTCACCACCGAGGAGATCGCCGAGGTCCTCCAGGTCTCCGTCGCCACTGTCGAGCGGGAGTGGTCCTTCGCCCGCGCCTGGCTCTACGACGCGATCGAGGGAAAGGACACCGTGGCGTGAGCGAGACGCCCTGGGAGAAGCTGCAGGACCTCTTCCACCAGGCCCTTCCGCTCGACGCCGGGGCTCGCGCGCAACTGCTCGACCGCGAATGCGCCGCCCAGCCCGAGCTGCGCGCGGAGCTGGAGCGCCTGCTCGGCGCGAACGATCGGGCGGGAGCCTTCATTCGCGCGCCCGCCGTGACGTTCCCGGGGGGGCCGGCCCCCGATCTTTCGGCCGAAGGCCGCCGGATCGGCGCCTATCGATTGACCAGGCCGGTGGGCCGGGGAGGAATGGGTGCGGTCTACCTCGCCGAGCGGGACGACGGCGCGTACATCCAGCGTGTCGCGATCAAGCTCATCAAGCGGGGCATGGACACCGACCAGGTGCTGGCGCGGTTCCGGGCCGAGCGGCAGATCCTCGCCTCCCTCGACCATCCCAACATCGCCCGGCTGCTCGACGGAGGCACCAGCGACGACGGCCTCCCCTACTTCGCGATGGAGTACATCGAAGGGCAACCCATCGACGCCTTCGCCGAGGCAATGAACCTGGGCGTCGAGGAGCGACTCCGGCTGTTTCTCCAGGTGTGTGACGCCGTCGCCTACGCCCACGCGCACGACGTGATCCATCGTGACATCAAGCCGCTCAACACCTTGGTGACCCAAGCAGGCGTGCCGAAGCTGCTCGATTTCGGCATTGCCAAGGTACTGCACGATTCGCCGGACGAGATCACCGCGACGGTGACCGGGCTTCGGCTGCTCACCCCGGAATACGCCAGCCCCGAGCAGATCGAAGGAAAGCGCGCGACCGTTGCCAGCGATGTCTATTCGCTCGGCGTGGTGCTCTATGAGCTGCTCACCGGCCGATCGCCCTACCGGCTCACCAGTCGCGCGCCGCAGGAAGTCGCGGCCGCCGTCGTCACCACCGAACCGGACCGACCGAGCACGGCGGTGACCCGTCCGGCGAACGCGGCGGGGTTTCGCCGCTCCAGCGGGCCGGTCGTGCAGCAGGCATCGGAAGCGGCAGCACGACAGCTCAGCCGTCGGCTCCGGGGCGACCTCGATACCATCGTCCTCACCGCGCTCCGCAAGGAGCCCGGGCGGCGATACACGACGGTCGCCGACATGGCGGCGGACCTTCGCCGCCACCTCGAAGGGAAACCGATCGCGGCGCGGGGCGATGACCTCCTGTACCGGGCCGGCAAGTTCGTCCGGCGGAACCGGACCGCGGCAGCGGTCGCCTTCACTGGGCTGGCGGCGGCAGCGCTGGTGCTCTTCCTGGTGAGGAATCGCGAGACCGAGGCGACCCTGCTTTCCGTCCAGGCCTTGTCACTCCGGGATCGGATCCTGGTCGCGGACTTCGTCGATCGCACCGGTGACACCACGCTCACTGCCGCGATCACCGAGGCGCTCAGAACCGATCTCTCGCAGTCTTCGGTGATCCGGGTGATGACGCCGCGGCAGGTCCGGGCCCAGCTGCAGCTGATGATCCAGTCCCCCGACGTGGCACTCGACGATTCACTGGCCCGTGAGCTCGCGCTCCGGGAGGGCGTCAAGGCGTTCGTCACGGGAAGCGTGGCGACGTTGTCCGGGATCTGGACCCTGAATGTCCAGCTGGTCGCCGCGCAGAGCGGTGAAGCGCTCGCCTCGATTCGGGAGACCGCGGAGGACTCGGCGGGCATCATCATGGCGGTCGACCGGGCGAGCAAGCAGCTCCGCCGCCAGATCGGTGAATCGCTCAAGGATCTCGCGGAGACACCCGCGGTCTACCAGGCGACGACCGCCTCCCTCGCCGCCCTGCGCTACTACACCGAGGGTCAGCGACTCGTCCGGCAGGGAAAGCGAACCCAGGCGGTGGATCTCTTCGAGAAGGCCGTAAGCCTCGACACCGCGTTCGCGAGCGCTTATGTGGGACTCGCGATGCTGTACGGCTCCATGGCCGACCCCGGTCGGTCGGAAGAAGCCGGTCAGCGCGCTCTGGATCACCGGGATCGCCTCCCATATGTCGAGCGTAGCTTCCTGATCGCCAGTCGCGCCCACGGGCGGGCGGACTACGAGACCGCGATCAGGACCTACACCGATCTGGTCGCTCGCTACCCCGAAAACCTCGCGGCCATCAACAACCTCGCGCTGGCCTACCGGGATTCCAAACAGTTCGCGATCGCCGAAAGCCTTTTTCGTCGCGCCTTCACGGTCGATTCCTCCGTCGCCAATGTGCTGTTCGGGCTGCACAGCTCTCAGGTACTCGGTGGCCGGTTCGCCGAGGCCGCGGCGACCCTCGATACGATCGAGCTGCGGTTCCCTGGACATCCGGTCCTGCAGGTGGAGAAGCTCCAGGATGCGGCGGCGCAGCAGGACTGGCCGCGCGCAGAGCAGGTGGCCTGGACCACCATCGAGAAGATGGCGGGCGATACCTTTCAACTGGTTGATCCCTATGAGGCCCTCGGCGCGATCGCCATGACCCGGGGGCGACTTCGCGAAGCCGAACAGCTCTGGAAGACCCAGCTCAGACTGAGCCGGGCTTCCGGTGTCATGGCACGGCACATCAACGGGGTGCAGCAGCTCGCCTGGCTCAGGATCACCTATTACCACGACACCGCCGGCGCAATCGCTTTTGTCGACTCGGCGCTCAAGGCGACACCCCTCGACAGCCTGCTGCCCGGAGACCGGCCCTACGGCTCTCTCGCCATGCTCTACCTTGCCGCGGGCAAGCGAGACCGGTTTCGTGGGTTGATCGAGGCAGCCGAGCGAAACGACAGTATTCTCAAGAGACAACCGCCCGATAGCGGAGCCTGGGGCAAGGGCGCGATCGCGTTTATGGACGGGAAATACCAGGCGGCGATCGACCTGCTCCTCCACGCCGTCGAAAAAACGACCTGTACCAACTGCGTGTACCCCGACCTGGCTCGAGCATACGACGCCGCGGGCCGGCCCGCCGAAGCGGCCGAGGCCTATGAGCGCTATGTGACGACGCCGTGGCTCTGGCGCTACGAGTACGACGCGACCGAGCTGGGCCCGGCCCTGAAGCGGCTCGCGGAGCTATATGAGCAGCTGGGCAAGCGCACCGAAGCGAGGATGGCCTGGGAACGGCTCATCGCGCTGTGGGACCGGGCCGATCCGGAGCTCCAGCCGATCGTCCAAGCTGCGAGGGCCAGGGTTGCCGCCTTGAAGTGATGGTACGCTGACTCCTTGATGCGAGTCTGAATCTCGGACACGCGTGACCAAGTCGGTTCGTCGACGGCGTCTCCCACCAAGGAGACGCCGTTCGATTTCTGCCCGGCAAGAGGAGGAACCGATGTCCGACAACTGGAAACAACTCGGCCCGCTGCCCCTTCGACTGATGATGACATTGGGGTTCCTGGTCCACGGGATTCCCAAGCTCACCCCCGAAGGTCACGTGGGCTTCGCGACCATGCTCGCGAGCCTCGGCGTGCCTTCGTCCGCCGAAACCGCCTGGATCATCGGCGGGCTCGAGGTCGTCGGCGCGTTCCTGATGCTCTTCGGCTGCATGGTGCGGTATGTCTCGGTCCTGCTCATTGCCGAGATGGGTGTGGCCATGTTCCTGGTCCACTGGTCGAAGGGGTTCGGCCCGGGCGGGATCGAGACCAACCTGCTCTACATCGCGATCCTCACCGGCCTGCTGATCACCGGCGCGGGTGCGCTGTCCATCGACCGTCACCGGGAGCTGATGCGGGAAATTCCGGAGGAGCCTGCGATGGTCCGGCGCGAGGGGCCGGTGCTCGTCAGAACGCCTTGAAGTGCTCGAACGGCTGCTGGCAGGAGTGGCACACGTGCAGGGACTTGCACGCGGTCGGACCGAACTCGCTTTCGCGAGTCGTATTCGATGAGCCGCAGTATGGGCAGGTGACTGTCCGCACGGTTGGGCCGAGCGGAATGAGCGGCTCGGCGCCAACCGGTCCCGGGGGCGCGATGCCGTACACCCGGAGCTTCTCACGGGCCGGCGCGGGAATCCAGTCTGTGGTCCAGGCCGGAGCGAACACCGTGTTCACCACCACATCGGAATAACCCGCCGCGGTCAGCGCGTCGCGAATCTCGCGCTCCATCACATGGAGTGCGGGGCAGCCGGAATACGTCGGCGTGATCGTCACGGTGACGCGATCGCCCTCGACCTCGGCGGAGCGAACCACACCGAGCTCGACGACGGACAGCACGGGTACCTCGGGATCCTTCACAGAATCGAGCACCCTGGCGATGGCCTCCGGGATGCTCGCGAGCAGACCGCCCGTCCGCCCGTCCGCCCGTCCGCCCGTCATCACCATTTCGCTCCCGGATGGCTCCGTGCCACGATCTGCATCTCCGCAAGCATATGTCCGAGATGCTCGGTGTGCCGCCCCTTCCGGCCGCCGGTCATCCGCATGGGTCCGTCCGGAACCTCGAGCGTCGCGCGACTCAGCTGCTCACGCACCAGCTTCTCCCACGACTCCCGGATCTCGGCCAGGTCAACGCCGGCCTCGCGATCGATGTTATCAGCCTGGAAGAATTCGCCGGTCCAGGGCCAGAGCTCGTCGAGCGCGTCCTGCGCGCGGTGGTGACTCTCTTCGGTGCCGTAGCCCAGCCGGACGACCCATTCCGCGGCGTGGCGCACGTGGTACCGAGTCTCCTTCGCAGACTTCGCCGCGATGTCGGCCAGCTCGGTGTTCGAAGACGAGGAGAGTCTTTCGAGAAGGAAGTGCGAGTACACGCTGTAGAGGAAGAGTCGAACGATCGTGAAGGCAAAATCGCCCTTCGGCAGCTCGAGCATCTGCGCGTTCCGGAACCCCCGCTCGTCGCGCCAGTACGCCAGCGCGTCCTCGTCGCGACCCTCACCCTCAACCTGTCCCGCGAGCTTGAGGAACATCGTCGCGTGACCGAGCAGGTCGAGCGAGATATTGGCGAGGGCGATGTCTTCCTCGAGAATGGGACCGTGCCCGCACCATTCGCTGGTACGATGGCCGAGCACGAGCCGGTCATCTCCGAGACGCAGGAGGTATTCGAACAGGCTCGTGCCGGCCGGCTGACCGTCTGACCGTCTGACCGTCAAAAGACTTTCACTCCACGAGGCGTCTTGTAGAACTGAGGGTGCCGATACGGCTTGTCATTTCCCGGATCGAAGAACGGACCCGCGTCCGAGGGTGCAGACGCCGTTATCGAAGTCGATGGCACGACCCAGATGCTGACTGCTTCACCGCGCCTGGTGTAGACATCGCGGGCATTCTGGAGCGCGAGTTCAGAATCGGGAGCGTGGACTGAGCCGGCATGTTCGTGCGGTCCACCGCCGGGAGGCTGAGTAAATACTTCCCAAAGCGGCCAGTTGTCCTGCCCGCCTGCCCGTCCGCCCGCCTGCCCGTCCGTCATGCGACGCTCCGCGCTTCCCGCTTCTCGGCGTAGGCACTTGCGGCCTCGCGCACCCACGCGCCGTCCTCATGCGCCTTCCGCCGCGCGGCCAGTCGCTCGCGATTGCAGGGCCCGTTCCCCTTGATCACCTGGAAGAACTCGTCCCAGTCGATCGGCCCGGAGATCCAGTTCTTGGTCGCTTCGTCATAATACATCGCGGGATCGGGGATCTTGAGGTCGATCGCCTGGGCCTGCGGCACGGTCAGGTTGATGAAGCGCTGCCGGAGCACGTCGTTGCTGTGCCGCTTGACCTTCCACTTGAGCAGCTCGGCCGAATTGGGCGAGTCGGTGTCGCTGGGACCGAACATCATGATCGACGGCCACCACCAGCGATCGAGCGCGTCCTGCGCCATCGCCTTCTGGGCCGCCGTGCCCGCCGCGAGGGTGGCCATGATCTCGTAGCCCTGCCGCTTGTGGAAGTTCTCTTCCTTGCAGATCCGGATCATCGCCCGGGCATACGGCCCGTACGAGGTCTTGGCGAGCACCGTCTGGTTCACGATCGCGGCGCCGTCCACCAGCCATCCGACCGTGCCCATGTCGGCCCAGGTGAGCGTCGGATAGTTGAAGATGCTGGAGTATTTCGCGGTGCCGGCGATCAGCTGCTCGACCATGTCGTTGCGGTCGACGCCGAGGGTCTCGGTGCCGCAGTAGATGTAGAGACCGTGACCGGCCTCGTCCTGGACCTTGGAAAGGAGCGTGATCTTCCGCCGGAGCGAGGGGGCGCGGGTGATCCAGTTGCCCTCGGGAAGCATGCCCACGACCTCGGAATGCGCGTGCTGGCCCATCATCCGGATGAGCTGCTTCCGGTATTTCTCGGGCATCCAATCCTTCGGCTCGATGGTCTCGCCGCGCGCGATCCGGGCCTCGAATTCGGCAACAGCCTCGGGTGTGTCGTTGTTCTGGTTCATCTCACTCCGTCTGACCGTATCGGCCGCTTTCATCGTCCAGGGACCGCCATTCCGCGGGCGGCCCAACCCGAGAAAGATACGCCGGGAGGGGGTCGATTGCTGGCCTTTTGATCGGTCAGACGGTTCGACAGTCCGACGGTCAGACGGAGCCCGACATCTTATTATTGGGCCATGACTTCCCCTATCGAATCAGGATCCGTAAACACGACCATTGCCGACGGAATCGCGTCGCTCAGCTTCTTCCACCCCAAGGGAAACTCGCTCCCCGGGACCCTGTTATCCCGCCTCGCCGAGGAAGTCACCGCGCTCGGCAAGCATCCCGACGTCCTGGTCATCGTGCTCCGGAGCGATGGGAACGGTCCCTTCTGCGCCGGCGCCAGTTTCCAGGAGCTGCAGGCGATATCGACCATCGCCCAGGGGAAGCAGTTTTTCTCCGGGTTCGCGAAGCTGATCATCGCCATGACCCGTTGTCCGAAATTCATCATCGCACGCGTCCACGGCAAAGCGGTGGGCGGCGGTGTCGGTGTCTGTGCCGCGGCCGATTACGCGTACGCGGTGCCGCAGGCCTCGGTCAAGCTGAGCGAGCTGGCCGTGGGAATCGGGCCATTCGTGGTGGGACCGGTGATCGAGCGGAAGGTCGGGCTCGCCGCGTTCAGCAGCCTGGCCGTGAACGCGACGGAATGGCGGAGTGCCGAGTGGGCCCAGGTGCACGGGCTGTTCGCGGAGCTCCGCGAATCGGTCGAGGAGCTGGACGAAGCGGTGGCCGAGCTCGCCGGGCGACTCGCGGACAGCAACCCCGATGCGATGGCCCGGATGAAGCACATCTTCTGGGCGGGCACGGAACACTGGGACACGCTGCTCGCGGAACGGGCGGAGATGAGCGGCACGCTGGTGCTCTCGGAATTCGCCCGCAAGGCGATCGCGGGCAAGTGAGCAGTGAACAGTGAGCAGTGAGCAGTGAGCAGTGAGCAGGATGCCCTGGCTATCGCAGCTTGCTCTCGATTGAGTGTTTCAGGCCAAGGACGAGTCGACTGCACTCCTCGCCCCAGTCCTGAAGTTCTTTCAGATCCTTCTCTTCATCAGGGAGGAGTTCCCGGAGGAGGTCAAGGACATCAACTGCCTCAATGGAGGAGCCATAGGAAATCGTCAAGTGTTTGCGAAACAGAAGCGGCGTGGCCAGCCCCTGGCCTTCAGAGATATTGAGCTGCACTGAAAGGGCCGACCGCCTGAGCTGATCGATGAAGTGAGCAAGGGCCGGCCGCCAGATTCTAGTGGTGACTCGTTGGACGCCCAGTACAAATCGCTTTGCCCGCTGCCACGCGACGAGTGACCGATGGTCGCGCATTCTGCAGGATATGGCTCCTCGATACCGTTGTCACACCGGAATCGGGCCTGAAACAATCGTTTTTCGGCGGCTCATCCGTTACTGCTCACTGCTCACTGCTCACTGCTCACTTCTCACGCTCCCGAGTGTCGAAGAGCGTAAAGCCGCGTTGCTTGTAGTTGTCGAGGGCGCGCGGGTGGTCCAGAGAACAGGTGTTCACGTAGATCCTTTCCGCTCCCATTTCCCACATCCGGTCGACCGCGGCAGTGAGCATCGCGCCGCCCTGCCCCTTGCCCACCGCATGGGGCAACAGGCCGAAGTAACAGAGCTCCACCGAGCGGCCGTCGTCGAGGCGCGCGAGCTCGAAATATCCGGCAGGCACTCCTTCATCCGTCGCGACCCAGAACTCGACGGCGGGATCAGCCTGCCTCGCGAGCCACTGCTCGTCGGTCCAGGGAAGCCGGTCGGTCCAGCTCCAATCCGCGCCAGTCGTGGCGTACAGGAACCGCAGGAAAGGCGGCGAGGGGGCAAGCACTCGCTCCAGCCGGTAGCGTAGCGGCGACTCACTACGCTTGAATGCGGAACGCTCGAGCATCTCCAGGTGCCATATCGTGACTGTCATCTCGTTGTCGATCGCCAGATCGCCAGGTCGCGAGATCGCCAGATCACCTGACCTCCACCCGCACGATGCGCCCGTTGGGTCCAACCATCCACCCAATGCCATCGGGCGCGAATCCAACGCTCCAGTAGTCCACCGCGTCGATCGCCTGCCAGTTTCCGCCTCCGTCGCTCGTCCAGGCGGACCCGCCAGGACCAACGGCAATAGCGGTGAGGTGACGACCGGGCACGACTGCCGCGCCGTAGGCCGGGCCCGCAAACGTGAGTCGGCCACCGGACCACCATTGCTCCCCGCCGTCCTGCGTGATGGCGACGTTGGCGGTATGCTCGGCCGTGACGTTCAGGTCGCCGCCGACCGCGAGGCCACGCTTGGTATCGAAGAAGGCGAGCGAGGTGATTCCCGATGACGTCGTGTTCTGCAGGATCGGAGTCGCCTTCACGATCGACCAGGTTTTTCCATAGTCGAGGCTCCGTCCCACCCGCGCGATCTTCGCCGCGCCGGTGCCGAACCAACCGTGTCCGTCGGGCCCAGTGAGCAGGCAGGTTCCACTGGCGGCGAAGAGTCCCTCTCCTTCCATCGCGGCCGGAAGCCCTTCCACCAGCTTCCAGGTGGCGCCGCCGTCCTCGGTTCTCAGCATGAGGAATGCCTTTTCCACGGCATCGCTGATTGCGATGCCTCGGCGAGCATCCCAGAAGGCGATGCAGTCGAAGAATGCCCGTTGATCCGTGCTCACGAACTGGATCGACCAGGTCTTCCCGCCGTTCACGGTCCGGTAGATCCGCGACTTGTCGCCGTTGCCGGCGGCGAGGAGCCACGCGGTGTCCGCGCTCGCCGCCTGCACGTCACGGAACTCGAGGGAGTCGGCACCGGGGACCATTCCCGCCTGCCAGGTCTTGCCGCCGTCCCGGGTGCGGGCCCAGGAGCCGCGCGTGCCGCTGATCCACGCCACGTCTTTCGAGAGCGCGCTGACGGCCTGGAAGCGAATCGCCGATTTCATCGATTGATCGGTAAGGACCGGTTGCTGGGCGCGGACGGGCATCGCTGTACCTACTGCCAATCCCAATA
>DATEOL010000168.1:0-7365 GCA_035274025.1 Gemmatimonadales bacterium
CTGCCCGCCGGCCCGCCCGCCCGCCTGCCCGCCCCGGCAAGGAACTGCCCCCGCGTGTGATTCCGGCTGAGGTAGCCGCCCAGCTTCCTCCGAACGACCTGCTCACCGAGCCGCCCAAGCAGGATACCGCGGCTGATGAGGCTGCGCTCGACCGGCTGGGCGAGCTGCTGCTGGAGGCGATGCGGACCTTCAAGGTCGAAGGCTCGATCGCGGGACGGACCAGCGGTCCGGTGGTGACCCAGTTCGAGGTCGTGCCCGCTCCGGGTGTGAAGGTCGGACGGATCGTCGCGCTCTCGGACGACCTCGCGATCAAGATGCGGACGCCAAGCGTCCGGGTGGCGCCGATCCCCGGGAAGGGCGCGGTTGGCGTCGAGGTCCCGAACCCGACGGCGCGGATGGTGACCCTCCGTGAATTGCTCGAGGCGCCGGAGTGGGATCGCTCGCGCGCGATCCTGCCGATCACGCTGGGGCGCGACCTGGAGGGCCGGCCGGTCGTCACCGACCTCGCCAAGACCCCACACCTCCTGATCGCGGGTGCCACCGGCTCGGGCAAGTCGGTCGCCATCAATACGCTGATCACCGGCCTGGTGTATCGCTACACCGAAAAGCATCTCCGGTTCCTGATGGTGGATCCGAAGATGGTCGAGCTGTCCATGTACAACGCCCTGCCCCACATGCGGCACCAGGTGGTGACCGACAGCCGCGATGCGGCCAAGGTGCTCAAGTGGGGTGTGTACGAGATGGGCCGCCGCTACGAGCTGCTGCACGCCAACGGCGCCCGCAACATCAGCGACTTCAACCGCAAGGTGGAGGAGGGCAAGCCACTCCGGCATCCGTCCCCGGCGCTCCGGAACCTCACGACGGTGAACGCCGAGTCGCCCGATACGCCGCCGCCCGCGCCGGAGCCCGAGGTCTACGCCGATGGCGTGCTTCCCTACATCGTGATCATCGTCGACGAGCTCGCCGACCTGATGATGACGGTGCAGGGCGAGGTCGAGACGCCGCTCGCGATGCTGGCCCAGAAGGCGCGCGCGATCGGCATCCACCTGATCCTCGCGACCCAGCGCCCGTCGGTGAACGTCATCACCGGGCTGATCAAGGCGAACTTCCCGAGCCGGGTCGCGTTCCGGGTCGCGAGCAAGGTGGACAGCCGCACCATTCTCGACCAGAACGGCGCGGAGGCCCTGCTCGGCAACGGCGACATGCTCTTCCTGCCCCCGGGGAAGAGCGAGCCGCAGCGCATCCAGGGCGCGTACATCGCCACCGAGGAAACCGAGAAGCTGATGTCCTGGTACCAGACCCGGAAGGCGGAAGCCGCGGCGGCGGCCCGGCACGAGGACGACATCCTCGAGGTCATTCGTTCCCAGGAGTCCGACGGCGAGGAAGACGGTGGACCGGGCGAGCCGGGCGAGCGTGACGCGCTCTTCCGCCAGGCCGCGGAGATCTGCATCCAGAACCTGGGCGGATCGACGTCGCTGCTGCAGCGGCGGATGAAGATCGGCTACGGCCGCGCGGCGCGGATCATCGACCAGCTGCACGAAGCTGGAATCCTGGGGCCGTCCGAAGGCGCCCGGGGACGGGAGGTGCTGATCGGGATCAACCAGCTCGACGAGTACGCCTCCTAGGGTGACAGTCGACAGTCGACGGTGCCGCGATTAGAATTTCCGCAACTCCCCCACTACAAGGCAACCAATGGGCGTTCCGCGTCCGGAGGGCTCCACCGAACGGCGGCTTGACCAGCGCACCACGTTTCCATTCCAGCTTCGTCCCGTCCTGAACACTCGATTTGCCCGATTTCCTGTCATCAATGCGTCCGACTCCGGGCTCCTCCTGGTCCATACGATTCCGGTCAAGCCTCGGATCGGGGATCGTATCGATGGAGTGCTTGAGTGGGGCCACGGCTACACGCCGATCGAGTTCAGGGGGATGGTCGCACGGGTAGGGCCGGGCGATCTCGCCGTCACGTTCCACCGGGGCCTGATCCCCTTCGCGTACTTCCGGACCTGATGGCCGCGCTCCAGGACCTCTACCCCGAAGACTTCTCGCACTGCTACGGTTGCGGCCGGCTCAATGCTCACGGCCATCACGTGCAGAGCATCTGGAAGGACGGCGAAGCGACCGCACGCTTCACGCCGGAGCCGTACCACCTCGCGATGCCGGGGTTCGTGTACGGCGGACTGATCGCGTCGCTCATCGATTGTCACGCGATGGCCACGGCTGCGGGCGCTTTCATGGCCGCAGAGGGACAGGTCCCGGGCGTCGACCAGACCCCCCGATTCGTGACCGGGTCCCTCCAGGTGGACTACAGGAAACCGACGCCGGCAGGACAGGAGCTCTCGCTCAGCGGCAAGGCGGTGGAAATCGGCGAGCGGAAGGTGATCGTCGAGGTCTCCTTCAAGGCCGGCGACGTCGAGACCGCTCGCGGACGGGTGGTGGCCGTGAGAATTCCCCCCACGATGGCAAAGGGCTGATCAGCTGGCAGCTAGCTGCTAGCTGCTAGCCGCTAGTAGCTTTCGGTGTGACTGTCGACACTCCCACCGTCCCGGCTGAGCTCGCAGGCGCGCTTTCCAGCCGCTACAATCTCCGCTCCATGCTGGGGCGGGGAGGGATGGCCACGGTCTACCTCGCGGACGACCAGAAGCACCATCGCCAGGTGGCCGTGAAGGTCCTGACTCCCGATCTCGCCGCGTCGGTCGGGGCCGATCGCTTCCTCACCGAGATCCGGATTGTCGCCCAGCTCACCCATCCGCACATCCTGGCGCTCCATGATTCCGGCGAGGCGGGTGGGTTCATCTACTACGTCATGCCGTATATCGGCGGCGGGTCCCTGCGCCAGCGACTGGAGCGCGATGGCCCGATGGAACTTGCGACGGCGCTCACGATCGCGACGCCGGTTGCCGACGCCCTTTCGTACGCCCACCGGATGGGCGTCCTCCACCGCGACATCAAGCCCGAGAACATCCTCTTTTCACAGGGCCATCCGATCGTCGCCGACTTCGGCATTGCGCGCGCGGTGAGCGCCGCGACAGGACCGCATCTCACCCGCACCGGCCTCGCGCTCGGCACCCCCGGGTACATGAGTCCGGAACAGTCGGCGGCGGTGGGAGAGTTCGACGAGCGGACCGACGTCTATGGTCTCGCCGCGGTTATCTACGAAATGCTGGTCGGGGAAGTCCCCCGCTTCTGGCCCACCGAAGAGGAAGTGCGGGTGGGGCGGTTCATCGAGGCGCCGTCGGCGCACCGGGGGAAGCTGGCCCGCGCCGGCACCGTCGCCGAGAGTGCCCTGGTTCGAGCGCTCGCGGTGCGGCCGTCGCAGCGGACCGTCAACCCCGACGCGCTCATCGCGGAGCTCTCGGGCAAGCAGAGGCCGCGCCGGGTGTATCACGCGGATGAAGTGGACGCGATCGTGCGCAAGGCCGCCGAGCTCGAGGTGACCAATCCAACCAGCGGCGCGATGACGATCGGCGGAGTCGAGGCGCTCGCGGCGGAGGTCGGGATCAAGCCGGAGCTGGTGCGCTCGGCGGCGGGCGCCCTCTCCCCCCGTTCGACGCCGGGGGGCGCCGGGTTCGTCGCGCTCAAGCCGCCCAGGGACAGCGTGATCGCCGGCGGCCCGACGCGGCTCCACTACGAGCGCATCATCGATGGTGAGCTCCTGGACGCCGATTTCCCCGTCGTGCTCGACGAGATTCGTCGCGCGATGGGAAGCGCGGGGACGGTGAGCCAGCTGGGCAGGTCGTTCACGTGGACGGTCACGCGGACTGACACCTCGCGCCTGCTCGAGATCACCGTGACGGTGCGAGGTGGTCGCACCCGCCTCACGATCCAGGAAAACCTCGGGCGTCTCATGGGCGCGATCTACGGCGGCATCGGCGGAGGCGTCGGAGGAGGCGGGTTTGGCCTCGTCGCCGGCATCGTCGGTGGTGCGCTCGGCGCGACGTACCTGCTTCCCATCCTGCTTCCCGCGTGGATCCTGGCCGTCTACGGCGGAGCGCGCATGACGTACCGGTACAGCAGCTTCAAGAAGCGAAATGAGGCCGAGGGCCTGGCCGATCACCTCGCCTCGGTCATCAGGGACCTGATCTCCGGCTCATGAAGCTCGCGCGCCGCCTGCTCGGATTGCTCTGGACGCTGGTCGCGGCCGTTCCGGTCGCGGTCCGTCACGGCGATGCCGCGGAAGCGGCGCGGCCGGGCGCGAGCGCCGAAGGTGGCGGCTCCCGCTCCGAGACCCGCGCGTCGCCGGGTGCTCCCAAGGTCGGCCTCGCCGAGCCGGGTGTTCGCGATCTCCGTACGCCATTCCTTCCGGCGCCTCAGCTCACGGTCGCTTTTCCTTCCCGAGTCATCCGACTCGATGCGGTTGCGGTCAGACGGTCCGACGGTCAGACGGTCCGCCGCTCCAATAACGCTCGAGCTCCACCAGCACTCCACTGAAAACCAGCGCGCTCGCTCAGCGCGCCCCAGACCCAAGCCGCGCGACGGTGATTCCATCCCGGCATCCCCGGCCCGTGGCCTGACATCCGGTTTTCCGGGGAGTTTCCCGCATGCGCGCCATTCGCAGTCGCCTGTTCTGGATCGCGGCCCTCACGGTCGCGAGCATCCTGTCCCTGCTTCCCCGCAACGTGACCCGCCGCGCGCCCGACGCCGCCGGTCACGTCCGCGACACCACGTTCCGCCGGGTCCCGATTTCGCTTGGTCTCGACCTCCGCGGCGGGATCCACCTCGGCCTCGAGCCCGACGAGAGCCGCGCGGTCATCGGTGACTGCGAGGACGCGATCCGCCGGGCCGAGCGGGTCGTGCGGACCCGGCTGAACGAGTTCGGCACCATGGAGCCGGTGGTGCAGATCGCCGGCAAGTGCCGTCTCGTCGTCGAGCTTCCGGGGATCGACGATCCCGCGCGGGCGCGCGACATCGTCCAGCGAAGCGCATTCCTGGAATTCCGGATCACCGATCAGCGGGGCGCGTTCCGGTCGGCGATTCCCGCGATGGACGCCGTGCTCCGCAGCGACAAGAGCGACCTGCTCACGATGCAGGGCGTGATGAGCGGGCTCCTCAAGGATGGAGAGCTGCCGGGAGAATTCCTGGTCCCGGAGGAATCGGTCTCCCGGGTCGATTCCTTGCTCCGCCGCCCCGAGGTGGCGCGCCTCGTCCCCCGCGGGCTCGACTGGCGCTGGGGTGCGGAGACGATCGACCGGGGCGGGCCACACCGTGCCCTCTACGCGCTGGAGTCGCGCGCGATCATCACGGGGACGGAGCTTCGCGGGGCCAATGCGGGGCTGGATCCACTGCTCAACCGGCCCGAAGTCCAGTTCGAGCTGAACACCTCAGGCGGACGGAAGTTCGCCGAGGCCACCGGGAAGAACATCGGAAACCATCTCGCCATCCTGCTCGACGGTCGGGTGCAGGGCCGGCCGCCGGTGATCCAGAACCAGATCGGCTCCCGGGGACGGATCGAGATGAGCGGGAGGACCATCGAGGAGGCGAACGATCTCGCGCTGGTGCTCCGTGCCGGCGCGCTTCCGGTACCGCTCAAGGTGGTGGAGCAGGGTAGTGTGGGTCCCACGCTCGGCGCCGATTCGATCAGGGATGGATTCCGGGCCTCGGCGCTCGCGGTGGCCTTCGTGTTCATCGTGATGGGACTCTACTACCGGTTCGCGGGAGCGCTCGCGACCGCTGCGCTCGTCTTCTATGTGCTGTTCGCGCTCGGCGGCCTCGCGGTGTTCGGCTTCACCTTGACCCTGCCCGGACTCGCGGGGTTCGCGCTTTCGATCGGCATGGCGGTCGACGCCAACGTGCTGATCTTCGAACGCATACGCGAGGAGCTGGCCGCGGGGGCGACCGTGAGGACGGCCGTCGATCGCGGCTTCACGCACGCGATGAGCGCCATTGTCGACTCGAACGTCACCACCGCACTCACCGCGCTGATCCTGTATCTGGTGGGAACCGACTCGGTGCAGGGTTTTGCCATCACCCTGCTCATCGGGCTGGGGGCATCGATGATCTCCGCGGTGTTCGTCACCCGGACCTTCATGATGATCTGGCTGGCGCGCCGGCCGAAGCTCGAGTCCATCAGGATGCGGACCCTCGGGCTCCTCGCGCGGAAGGAGTACAACATCATGGCCCTGCGCCGCTGGGCCTACCTGGCCACCGCCGCCTTCGTGGTGCCGGGATTGATCCTGCTGGCGGCGCGCGGGGTCCGCTACAGCGTCGAGTTCACCGGTGGGGCCCTGATCCAGGTGCACACCGCCGAGCCGACCGATGCCGGCAGGCTTCGCTCGGCGCTCGGGGCCGGGGGGGTGGAAGGCGCGGAGATCCAGCAGTTCGGCTCGAATCACGATTACCTCATCCGGACTCGTGGTGAAGAGACCGGGCAGGAGGCGCAGTCGACCGGCGAGATCACCACCCATGTACGCCAGGTCCTGTCGAGCCAGCTCGGCGCCAATGGCTTCACGATCGAGCGGAGCGAGGCGGTGGGCGCGAAGGTGGGCGGCGAGCTGCAGCAGAAGGCGTGGCTCGCCATCCTGCTGAGCTTCGTCATCACGCTGATCTACCTCGCGTTCCGGTTCGAGTGGCGTTTCGGGCTCGCCGCGGTGTTAGCGACCGCGCACGACATCCTGGCGACGATCGCATTCATCGGCTATCTCGACCTGGAGGTGAGCCTGGTGGTGGTGGCGGCGGTGCTCACCGTCCTGGGCTATTCGCTCAACGACACGATCGTCATCTTTGACCGGGTGCGAGACAACCTGCGCACGCGGCCGTCGGGCGGGCTCGCCGGCCTGCTCAACCGGTCGATCAACGAGACCCTGCCACGCACGGTGCTCACCGGCGGCACCGCGCTCGCCACGGGACTGGTACTCGCCTTCTTCGCGGGCGAAGTGATCAAGCCGTTCGCGCTGGTGATGAGTTTCGGCATCGTGGTGGGAACGTTCTCCTCGATTTTTGTCGCGTCGCCGCTGCTGCTCTGGATCGAACGGCGGATCGGCGGAGCGGCGGCGCGACGGATCGCGGGAGCTGGCCCTGGCCAGGCCGTGCCTGGCACGGCGTTGTAGCCCGTCGGATCAGAGGGAACGCCGATGGACAGCCACGAATTTCTGAAATCGCTCACCATCGTCCTCGCCGTGGCGGCCGTGACGACGGTGCTGTTCCAGCGCTTCCGGCAGCCGGTGGTGCTGGGGTACATCATCGCGGGCCTGATCGTGGGTCCCCATGTGCCCGTCCCGCTCATCGCGGACAAGGAGATCGTCCACACCCTGTCCGAGCTGGGCGTGATCCTGCTGATGTTCTCGCTGGGTCTCGAGTTCAGCCTGCGCAGGCTGGTCCAGGTCGGGCCGACCGCCGGGCTGACCGCGGTCGTCCAGACCAGCATCATGG
>DATEOL010000169.1:0-8118 GCA_035274025.1 Gemmatimonadales bacterium
TCCCTCGCGATTGCGCCGGTCGCTGAACTCGATTTCGAGATCGGCGAGGATTTCTTCGCGTTCAGCCCGGGGGAGCAGGCGACGAAGCAGGAGGGCAGGAAGCCGGGGAAGCATGATTTCTACAATGTAGAATTGACGGTCGCGGAAAAACAATGCCCGCCGATAGCATCTGCCGGTACGAAACGACTAGGGCATTGCGATCGGCATGTCCACCGCGTCGTCGGGGTACCCGACCATCCAGCTCGCCGACGGGGGGACTTGGGACGCCAGCGGCGGGGTCGGCTCGGCCGGCACCCTTCGCACCGGCGCAGGACGGGTCACCAGGAGGGCCAACAGGAAGGCACGCTTCACTCGAGCGGCGCTGCGGATTGAACGGAGGAAGCGTTGCATGGCGGGAAGGAATACCGGGAGCGGCCGCGCCACGCAGTCGGACCCGCGCGACATCCCTTGTCCGTCGATGGCCTCGTGCCTTGTCAGCCGGCGTCCTACACGAGGCCTGCCTGCCATCACTTGAGGAGCTCGTGCTCCATGACGTAGCGGACGAGGTCGGCGTTCGAGCTGAGACCCATCTTCTCCAGCAGGCGGCTGCGATAGGTGCTGATGGTCTTGGAGCTGAGCTTGAGGCGCTCGGCTACGTCTTTCACCGCGAGGCCGCTCCCCAGCGAACGCAGGACCTCGAACTCACGATCGCTCAAATGCTCGTGCGGGGCCCCGGTGCGACCGAGGTCCACCAGCCCGGCCAGGGTCTCGGCCAGCGTCGCACTGACGTACCGGCCACCCCGTCCCACCCGGTGAATCGCCTCGACCAGCTGTTCCGGCGAGTGGTCCTTGGTCAGGTACCCGGAGGCGCCGGCGCGGAGCGCTCGCAGCGCCCACTGGTCCTCGGGATGCACGCTCAAGACCAGGATATTGACCGAGGGATACTGCTCGCGGAGCGCGCGGACCGTCTCGACGAAGGTGGAGCCAGGCATGCTCACGTCGAGTAGCACGACATCCACCGCCGCGCCGGCGAGCAGGCGAAAGAGCTCCGCCGCGGTCGCGGCCTCTCCCGCCACCGAGATTCCCGCCCCATCGCTTGCAATGCGACGGAGGCCTTGCCGGACGATCGGGTGATCATCCGCGATCGCGACCCGGATCACGACGCGACCTCCGCCACGATGGGGACGCGCAGGCAGACCGTGGTGCCGCTCCCCGGCTCGCCGGTGATGCTGAACTCCCCGCCGCAGGCGAGCGCGCGCTCCCGCATGCCGACCAGGCCGAGCGAGCCGGTCCCCTTCTGTCGATCGGGAGAAATGCCGACGCCGTTGTCGGCCACCTCGAGGGTGAGCAGGTCGGGCGTGCGAACCAGCCGGATGCTGAGCCTTGTGGCGTTGGCGTGCCGAAGGACGTTGGTGAGCGACTCCTGAAGAATCCGGAACGCGGGACTTCCCAGCTCGTCCGGCACCGGTCCGTCGACCGAGACCTCGATGTCGACCGGCACGCCCGTCCGGCTCGAGAACTCCTGTCCCTGCCATTCGACTGCCGCCGCGAGTCCCAGCTGGTCCAGCACGCTGGGGCGGAGCGCCGTCGCGATGCGTCGCACGGCGCCAAGGGTCACATCGATCCGGTCGATCATCGAGCCGGCCTGGGCATGCAGGTCATCATTCCGGGGAAGTCGCTGCTTCATCCACGCGATATCGAGCTTGAGTCCGGTCAGGGCCTGCCCCAGCTCGTCGTGGATCTCCCGCGCGATGCCGGTGCGCTCCTCTTCACGCACCTTCTGCAGCTGCGCGGCCAGTGCGCGCAGCTCCTGCCGGGATTGCCGGATCTGCTCTCCCGCCAGGTGGCGGTCGGTCACGTCGCGCTGGATGCCGAAGTGCCCGCGGATCCGGCCGAAACTGTCGTAGATCACCAGGTAATCCCCTTCGATCCGCATCGGCCGTCCATCGAGACGGCGCTCGTCGGTCTCGACGTGGAGACGGCCCTGGTCGAAGAAGGTGCGCCACCGCTTCTTCGCCGCGGGCAGGTCGTGCGCAAAGAACTGCGCCGGGGTCATGCCCAGCAGCTCGTCAGGGGACAAGGCATTGAACTGCGTCAGGATCGCGGAGTTCACCTTGGTCATCCGCTGGTGCTCGAAGACGAAGTCCAACACCTCATCCTTGTTGACGTGGTCCCCCCACTCCACCGGCCGGTCCAGCATCATGAAGAAGAAGCCGTCCAGGGACTGGGAGAAGAACAGCTCCAGCAGTCTTTCATTCTCGAGGTCCTGCGTAATGGGCATGTGCGGTGCACCATTGGCGTGAGAATGAAAGATAGGTCCCCGGCTAGAATGCCCGGTGCGGCTCGCCGTAGATCAGGTTGTCGAGCACTACGACGTCCACTGTTCCGCCCGCGCTGATGTCGTTCACGTTGGCGCCGAGTGCGCCGGTCCCGAGCGTGATCCGGACCCGCGCGATGACCGCGTCGGCGAAGGTGACCCCGACGAACGAATTCCCGCCCGCGTCCGAGCGGACCGGGGCATTGTACACGCCCAGGCTGGTGCCGTCCTGGGCGAACAGCTCGATCGACGTCTTGCTGGCGACGTCCACGTCGGAGAGGACGATCCCGAATCCGCGCACGACGGCGGGCGTGGGCTGGCCGGCCACCTGGAAGAGCTGGTCGAGCAGGTTGCTGCCCACCGGGGCGAAGATCTTGTCGGCGCTGAAGAAATTGAACTGCGCCGCGTAGGTCGGGTTCACGTCCGCAAACAAGTTCGACGAGTTCCGGAGCCCGGTGCCCGCGGTGGTGAAGACGGCGCCGACCTTCACGTTGGTGTTGAAGAACGCGGGCGGAAAGTCGTCCCGGTCGTTGAACGGGTTGGCGCCGGCGCCATCCCAGTTGACCTCGCGGCGTCCGGCCGCCTGCTCGCCCGCGGTGCCGCCATTGGCCGCGCCCAGCGCCGTGCGGAACTCTTCGACCCTGGCCGTGATGTCACCGCTGGCGGTGAAAACCGTTGCCTGCGGCGGCGCCGGCGGTTCGATCGTGTTGTCGTCGTCGCATGCCATCAGGCCTGCCGCTGCCACCAACCCTAACCACGTCATGCTGCGCATCGTTCGCTCCCCTGGGGAAAAAGTTGTGCGGGAAGGCTACGAAGCGCGCGCGGTCCGGTGCATCGGTGAAAAGGATGCCTTCCGGTGGGATTCCCCGGAACGAAGATGTAGGCGGGAGGACTACACCCGCCCCTCCACCAGCGCCAGCACCCGAAGCGGGCTTCCGCTTCCTGCCACGATCTTGAGCGGCGCCGCGATCACGATCGCGCCGGTCGCCGGGAGCTGGTCGAGATTCCGGAGACTCGCGAGGCCGAACTTCCCGGCCCCGTGCATCGTGCCGTGGTTCGGAAACGGCGGGTCGAACGTCCCGGCCTGGCCCGCATCCGTTCCCACGGTCTCCACGCCCACACCAAGTACATCGCGGTCGCTCGCAAGCAGCTGCGACGCGGTGCGGTGAAAGCCCGGGCTGTGCGGTCCGTCAGCGCCGACATTCAGGAACTCCGCTGCTCCGGTTCGCTTGCTCCAGTCGGTCCGGAGCAACACCCAGGAACGGGGCGGGATCCGCCCGTGCCTTGCCTCCCACGCCACGATGTGCTCCGGCATCAGCAGATAATCAGGATCCCGGGCCGATTCCGCGCTGACATCGATCACGCACGCCGGTCCGACGAAGAGCCTCGCGGGAATCGTGTCGCAGGAATTGTCCGGCAGGTCCTTCCCCGTGATCCAGTGGATCGGCGCGTCGAAGTGTGTCCCGGTGTGCTCGCCCATCCGGATCGTGTTCCAGTACCATGCCGGACCCTTGTCGTCGAACCTCGAGATCACCTCGAGGCTCACTCCGGGCGAGGATCCGAACTCCGGCGGCAGCCCGATGACGGGGGTCTCCGGGCCAAGTGGCTGGGTCAGGTCCACCACGCGAATGCGGCCGCTGTCCAGCTGGGCCGCGAGGTCCGTCAGCAGTGACATCACTCCTCCTCGGTCGACACTCCATCACACCGCCGTGAAGATCCCCAGGACGCTGGTGAGCAGCCACCAGATCCCCACCGATCCGATCGCGAGCGGAATCCCGAACCGGATCCACTGATAGAGCCACCGCGGCACTTCGCGCCGCTCTCCCTTCGACAGCTCCTCCAGCGCGGCGCCACGGGTGAAGCACCATCCGACCGTGACGACGGCCATCAGCGCTCCCAGCGTCTGCATACCGGACCCGAAGGTCAGGTCCCACGGGACGAAGATGGCGTTGTTGAGACTGGGCGGAATCGAAACCAGGAAGCAGGCCGCAGCCATTAACCAGACCGCCCACGGCCGACTGACCTTCGTGTTGTCGGTGAGCCCCGCAACCAGCACCTCGATCGCCGCCACGTTCGACAGGTACCCCGCGCCGGCGAGGCCGAGAAAAAAGAGCAACCCGAAGATCGCTCCCAGCGGGATCGCCGCGAACACGCGCGGCAGGGTGTTGAAAAGCAGCCCCGGTCCCTGCCCCGGCTCGAGCCCGAGCGCGAAGACTGCCGGAATGATGGCAAGGCCCGCGAGGAGCGAGGTCAGGGTGTCACCCGCGACGGTTCCGATCGCGGGCCGGCTCAACGGCTCGTCATCGCGCAGATACGATCCGTACACCACCATGAAGGTGCCACCGAGCGAGAGCGAGAAGACCGCGTGCCCGATCGCGGCGACCATCACCGCCGGCGTCAGATCCGCGAGCCGGAACTTGAGGATGAACCAGCGCACCCCTTCGCCCGACCCCGGCAGCGTGAGCGCGCGCACCACCAGGACCAGCAGGACGACGCAGAGCGTCGGCATGATGACCTTGCTGGCCCGCTCGATGCCCGCGCGAAGTCCCTTGAGCATCACCAGCGCGGACGCGAGGATCACCACGCCCGTGCACAGCAGCTGGAGCGCGAACGACGTCGCGTTGAAGCCGTGTTCGGGAGGAAGAATCGCGGCGCTGTCGATCGTCAGGCCCACCATCGCGGCGAGCTGACCCGCCGCGTAGTACACCACCCAGCCCACCACCGCCGAGTAGTACCCGGTGGCCGCGATAACGACGGCGAAGAAGAACCATCCCACCAGGCGCCCGCCGGGAAAGCCACCGAGCGCAAACGCGCCGACGGTCCCGCGCCGGGTACGTCTCCCGAGGGCGAACTCGGCCATGAGCGCGGGAACCCCGATGGCCACCGCTACGACGACGTAGAACAACACGAACGCTGCGCCGCCGAACCTTCCCGTCATATATGGAAAGCGCCAGACGTTCCCGAGCCCAACCGCCACGCCGATCAGCGTCATCAGCGTCCCGAAGCGGGAAGCGAAGGTCTCGCGCCCGCTCATCGGCCGGCGACAACCTCGGCGAGCACATCGAGCGCGCGATCCACGTCGTCAAAGGTGCTGTAGTAGTGCGGCGCGAGCCGGATGACCGGTCCGCGCGCGCTTGCGATGACTCCGCGAGAGCGCATCGCCGCTTCCACCGCGGAGGAGTTCTTCACCACGAAGGCAGTGCTCGCCGTCTTCCGTGTCGGATCATCGGTGCCATGGAGCACCAGTCCCCGCGCGCGGCCACCCTGGATGAATCGACCGGCAAGCGCCTGATGCCATTCTTCGATCGCCGCGATTCCGGTCTCGAGCACGAGGTCCATGCCGGCGCGGGCGATGAAGGCGTTGATGAGTGGCGGCGTGCCGGTGTCGAAGCGGCGCGCCGTCGGCGCCCAATCGAGAACCGTCGCGTCGAAGGCGAACGGATTCGCCCGGCCGAACCAGCCCGTAAGCGTGGGTCGCAGACTCTCGATCAGCCCGGGGCGCACGTAAAGAAAGGCGATGCCCGCGACGCCCATCAGGAATTTGAGATTCCCGGCCACGAGGAAGTCCGCGCCAAGCGCCGTCACGTCGATTGGCCTTGTGCCCGTGGTCTGGTAGGCATCGACGAACAGCAACGCGCCCGCGGCGTGGGCCCGCTCCGCAATGGCCGCGGTGTCCTGGACGAATCCGTTCAGGTAGTAGCCATGACACGCCGAGACGACGGCGGTCTCACGATCGAGCAACGGCTCATAGTCGGCCGGGGAGAGCGTGCCATCGCGTGTCGGCACCCAGCGCACCCGCGCGCCACGTGCCTCCTGCGCCAGCCAGACCTGCCCTACCGTCGGGAATTCAGCGCCGCTCGCGACTACGCCGCGACGCGGGCCCGAAAAATCGATGGCACTGGCAACGGCGCTCGCGGCCTCCGAGACCGAGCTCGTGACCGCGACTTCATCCGGCGAGGCGCCGATCAGCCGGGCGAAGAGCGCCCGCGCCTCAGCCACCTCGGCGAGCCATCCGTCCCAGTCCATGCCCCTGGTATTCCAGGAATCGAGGAACCGCTCCGCCGCGCCACGCGTCGCGTCGGTTTGCGGTGCCTGGGAGCAGTTGTTCATGGGAATGGCGGAACCCAGCAGCGGGATGCGCCGGCGGGCCCGGTCAATGTCGTAGCCGGGCGCCATGGTCAGCCGGGATTCGCTCGGCACCCGTCGTCTCTACGCGAGCAACTGCTCTACGGCTCGCTTCCCCTCCGCCGTCGCATCCCGCCAGTTCTGGTGCCCGTTCAATTCCGAATTCGCGAAGGCGATGCGGCCGATTGGACGCCGCAGCACCTCGGGCGCGGCTGGCTTTCCGTTCCGGCCGTAGTAGAATCCCGGCGCCGGGCAGACGTACGCGTGTCCCCACCGGTTGAGGATGATCCCGGCGATGTCCCGCCGCGCATCGAACCCGCCCCGCGCGAAGAGTCGCATGAGCTGGTCCCGGATCTTCGTCTCGTAGTCGCGGTAGCTGGTGCCGAGCAGCTCGGTGCGGGCCGAAATCGCCTGTTCGCGGAGTGAGGGACCAGGGCGCTCGAACGGCGCATAAAACGTGAGAAGCGTTGGCTTCGAGGGATCGAGCGGGGGGCGATAGTTCCCCGCGACCATCGACTGCCGGATGTTGCAGGAGAACCCGAAGCGGTCACGGTAGCTCGCGGCGGTGACGCCCATGTCGTACATGAACTTCCACTGCCGGAGCGCCACGTTCACCACCAGCATCGGCGCCCGCACGAAGTCCTTGAACGCCTCGCGGTACTCGGTACCGACGTCCTGCACGATGTACTGGGACGACCAGGCGCCGTTCGCCATCACCACGCCGCCCGCCTTTGCGCCATACAGCTTGCCGCCTTTGGCGTAGATCACGTCCACCGACCCGTCGGGACGATTGGCGACCCGAATCGCCGTCGAGGCAACGCGGATCCGGGTGGGGTTTCCGTCGCGGTCGAATTCGCCGAATCGCACCTTGCCGTTGAGGATCCCGCCGAATCCTTCGCCCTCGATGGCGGCCGGAATCAGCTTCTTGAGGACGTGCCGCATGATGCCGTCGTTGCCGCCCGGGAACGACGACACGCCGGACAGGGTGTCCGAGAGCTTGTTCCCGCCGCGGCCGGCGCCGTTCCCGGTACCCGGGAGGCCGATCTGGGCGGCGCACATGGCGGAGATCACGTCAGAACCGAGCCCGCCTGCCGCGCCCGCCAGAATTGGATCGGCGTACCGCGCGACAGCGGGATCGAGCTTGAGCTCACGGACGATGAGCTGCTCGTAGGTCATGCTGTCGAACCACTGCGCCATCTGCTTGCCTTCGTACACCTTGGGGTTGCTGCGCCAGCGCAGGAAATCGCTGCGCAGCGACTCGGACCATGGCGTGTCCTTGAGCCCGGTCCCGAAGGCATCCTTCACCAGCTTGAGACTTCCGTCCGGCTGCTTGAAGTAGAAGCCGTGGGCGGCGAACTCGTCGGCCCAGAGCTGGAAGTAGTAGTGGTCGCGCGAGATCTCGATCGGCTTCACGCCAGGCGCCCAGGCCTGGTGCTCGAACGCGTCGACGCCGAATGGCAGGCCGAGATCCTTCCAGTACTCGCCGGCCCAGCCGGGCGGGAGTCGGACGCCGAAATCGTTGGAGCCCTGCGGACCGATGAGGTGGGTGCCGTCGACATCGAACTCGTTCCGCTTGGCCTCACCTCCGGCCATCGGATGATTGTCGAGCACCAGGACCCGTCCGCCGCGCTGCTTCTGGTAGAAATACGCCGCGCCGAGTCCGGAGAGCCCGCCCCCCACGATGATGAGATCGTAGC
>DATEOL010000170.1:0-4915 GCA_035274025.1 Gemmatimonadales bacterium
GACCTGGCAGCGCATCTATCGCGAAGCCGCCGGTGTCTTTCGGGAGCGGCGCGACGCCCTGACCTGCGACGGGATCTACCGCTTCGGGTTCGACGACAAGGGACGGCAACAGCCCTGGATGCGCGCGGCCGAGGAGCTGACCCAGTTCCGGAACGAGCAGATTGGGGCACGGCCACGTGCTCCCGGAGCACGAATACCGCCCGTTGCTCGATAAATACGAGGCGAAGCTCCGCGAGCTGCTCGACGCGGCGGAATTTGCTCGCGAGCTGACCCTGTGCGTCGTGGTCGACCGCTCCCACGCGAAGGTCACAGCGGGGCGACTGATGGGTCCGGTGGAATAGGCGGGACCGCGGGACGAGTTTCCCGCCGCCGAGGACGCGCCGTCCCCCGGGCACGTCGCGGTGCGCCACGCCGTGAGTGGTCGCTGGATCGACCTGTCCCCTCTGCTGCTGTACCTCGAGTGCGAGCGTGAAGTCGAGAGGGTCGATGCCATGGGCGAGCGCTCCCGCGATCGCTGCGGCCGTCCTGGTATTGGGGGTGATGACCTTCGTCCTCGATGCCGCGGCGCGACGCGCGTCGAAGCGGGTGCTCGCGACCAGGGCCAAGGACCTGCCGCCACTCCCGGCACCCGATGGAGACCGCATCGCCGTGTTCGAGCCGGCGACGTTCTCCGATGATGTTGGAGCGGCGGTCGTCAGGCTGGCGGAACGGGAGCCGGTGGCACTGGATGGGATCGCGCGGGCCGCGGCCCGCGTGGTGTGAGGCGACTACCTCAGGAAGGGATTGGAGCGACGCTCGGCGCCGATGGTCGTCGCGGGCCCATGTCCCGACAGCACGCGCGTCGCATCGGGCAGCGAGAGCAGCTCGCGGCGGATGCTCGCGATGAGGGTGGCGTGATCTCCACCGGGAAGGTCGCTCCGACCGATCGAGCCGTTGAAGAGCGCGTCGCCGGAAAACACCACTTCGCTTCCCACGAAACAGACGCTTCCGGGTGAATGCCCGGGCGCATGCCGTACGTCGAAGCGATAGTCGCCGATCGACAACACCTGTCCGTGGGCCAGCTCGTGCTGCGGCGGCGGCGCGGGCGGGGAGCGGAACCCCAACCACATCGACTGGGTCGGGAGGTCGTCGTAGAGCGAACGATCGGCAGGATGCAGCCAGATCGGCGCGCCGGTCGCCTTCTGCACCTCAGCCACGCCGAGGATGTGATCGAGGTGGGCGTGGGTCAGCCAGATCGCCTCGAGCCGGACTCCCCGCGCGTCCATCTCCGCGAGAAACCGCTCCCACTCCTCCCCCGGGTCGATGATGACGGCCCGGCCATCGGTGGCAAGCAGGTAGCAGTTCTCCGCGAACTGCCCATTGGGAATCGGGACGACTTCGAGGTCAGACACCGGCCGGCGCGGCGCTGCGGCGCTCGGCGAGATACTTCTCGACGGCGATGGCCGCCGTGGTCGCGTCGCCGACAGCCGTGGTGACCTGCCGGGTGAGCTGGACCCGGAGGTCGCCGGCGGCGAACAGCCCCGGGATCGACGTCACCATCATCCGGTCATCGGTGATGATGTAGCCGCTCGCGTCGTGCGCAAAGTGCTCCTTGATGAGTCCGCTGTTCGGCGTGAACCCGACGAAGATGAACACACCGGTTGCCGGGAGCGTCGACGCCGCGCCATCGACGGTGTTGTGGAGCAGCAGCTCCTTCGTACCGCTCGCGTCACCCTTGATCTCGGTCACGGTGGTGTTCCAGATGACCTCGATCTTGGGGTTGGCGAACAGCCGCTCCTGGAGGAGCTTCGAGGCACGGAAGGCGTCGCGACGGTGAATGACGTAGACCTTCGACGCGTACCGAGTGAGGTAATCCGCTTCCTCGACGGCCGCGTCCCCGCCGCCCACGACCGCGATGACTTCGTTCTTGAAGAACGCACCGTCGCAGACCGCGCAGTACGACACACCGCGACCGGCATATTCCAGCTCACCGGGAATGTTGAGCTTGTTCGGCGTACCCCCGGCTGTGATGATCACGGCAGGCGCCGCGAACAGGTTGCCGGAGCTGGTTTCCACCCGGAATGTCCCGTCGCTCTCGCGCCGCACCGCCTCGACGTTCTCCATCCGGATGTCGGCGCCGAAGGCCTGCGCGTGCTCGGTCATCTTCTCCGCGAGGTCGCGGCCGAGGATGCTCAAGAATCCGGGATAGTCTTCCACCTTTTCCGTGTTGAGCAGCTCCCCGCCCGGGATCCCCCGTTCGAGGACCACGGCCTTGAGCATACCGCGCCCGGCGTACAGGGCGGCGCAGAGGCCCGCCGGTCCGGCGCCGATGATGATCAGATCGAATGACTCGGTCATGAGTGGAAGCTAGTTGCGGTTAGGCCAGCTGCCAGCGGCTAGCTACTGGCTGCTGGCTGCTAGCTGCTAGCTGCTAGCTGTTCAGTCGACAATACAACGTCCATCAACCCGGAACAGTTCCCCCAGTCCCGAGGATCCGGTGAGAGGGAATTCACCAGCAGCCAGCAGCTAGCAGCTAGCAGCTAGTAGCTACCAGCTAGCAGCCGACTGCTAGCAGCTATCGGCTGGCTTCGAGTGTCGCCAGCCATTCGAGGGGAACCGCAGAGCTGCCCAGCGTCCGGCCGTCGTCGTGCTCGTCACCGTGCCAGTCGGTGCCGCCGGTCTTGAGGAGACCGAGCACCGACGCCAGGTCCGAGAGATGGGCGGCGACGTCCGGTGGATGCCGGGGATGCCGGACCTCCACCGCGTCGAGTCCTTCGGCCTTGAGGGCGGTGAGGTTGGCGCGATTTCCCCGGTCCCGCAGGTGTGCCGCGGAAACCAGCCCTCCCGCGCGGTGCACCATTTCGGCGACCTCCGCGAAGAGCGGCAGCACCTTGTCGACGTAGGCCCGGCGCCCCATCCCGAGAAACTGCTCGAACGCCGCGTGGATGTCGGGGACCGTTCCGCGGCGCACCAGGGCGCGCGCCACGTGAGGCCGGCCCAGCGCCGCCCCGGCCGCCTCGGTGATCACGTCCTCATCGGTGATCTCGACACCCCAGGCGCGCAGGTGCTCGACCATCTTGAGCGCGCGTTCGTGACGGCCCTTCCTGGCGTTCTCGAGGAACGCCTCGATCGCGGGATGCGCCGGCTCGAGGAAGTAGCCGAGCAGGTGCATCTCTCCCCAGGAAACCCGGACCGAGAATTCACAGCCGCCGATGACCCGGACGCCGAGCCGCTCGCCCGTGGCGATCGCCTCGGGCAGCCCGGCCAGGGTGTCATGATCGGTGAGGGCCATCGCGGCGAGCCCGGCATCGCGGGCCCGCTGGACGACGACGACCGGGGGAAAAATCCCGTCCGACGCCGTGGAATGGACGTGCAGGTCGGCGCGCGGTGGGGTCAGCGGCCGTATCCCAGCTCGGGCGAGGTCGCGGCCTGCTGGGACCGCGCCAGGAGCGTGACGAGGTCGCGATCGCTGAGCCGCGCGAACGCGAGCTCGGGGCTCTTGATGGTGAGGGGCGAGAACCGCGTGATCCGCCGCTCGTTCCCCGACTCCGCGGTGAAGACGACGCCGAACTCGTCGCGGTTGTACTGGGTGCGTCGGCCACTCAGCGCCACGCGCCAGCGCTGGCCCTTGTCCTCGATCACCCGGTCTGCCATCTCAGTCTCCAGTGGGAAGCGTCACGCCTTCCCAGACCACATCGGTGTGCTCGTAGGCACCCAGCGACGCGAGGCGACCGTCCAGCGCCCGCTCGTCCGCGCTGACCGGCGCAAGCGACGCGGCGGTCGAACCCTCACGGAACTCCAGGTGCAGCTCGGGATCGCCGGGATGGCGGAACACCCACATGTGCTGGCCGCGCCCCGCATACGCCCGCGCCAGCCGGCCCGCCACCCCGATCCATTCACTTCTCACCGCGTCAGGAACTCGAACTCGGGCTGCCATGAGCACCCGGGCCATCAAGCCCCGCTCTCGGGGAACTCATGCAAGGTCTTCCGAACGTCGGACAGGAATCGATCCGCATCGGCGCCGTCGACGATGCGGTGATCGAACGACATCGCCAGCATCCCCTTGGTGCGGATGCCGAGCGTGTCGGTGCCGTCGGTCGTCGTGATCACCGAGGGACGCTTCTCGATCGCGCCCACCGCGAGGATCGCCGACTGCGGCTGGTTGATGATCGGCAGTCCCACGAAGGTGCCGAACACGCCGGGGTTCGTGATGGTGAAGGTACCCTTCTGCACCTCGTCCGGAGAAAGCCGCTTGTTGCGGGCGCGGTCCGCCAGGTCGTTGATCGCGCGAGCCAGGCCCATGAGCGAGAGCTCGTCGGCCCGCTTCACGACCGGGACGATGAGACCCCAGTCGAGCGCCACCGCGATGCCGAGGTTGATGTCGCGCCGGAAGATCGTGCTCTCGCCGGTGACCGCGGCGTTCATGACCGGGTGCTTGCGGAGGTTGTCCGCGACGGCCTTCGCGATGAAGGCGAGGAACGTGAGGTTGACACCACGCTCGGTGTACTCGGCCTTCTTCATCGCCCGCACCTGCGCGACGCGGGTGTAGTCCACCTCGATCATGCTGTTCACGTGCGCCGAGACGCGACGCGACATGATCATATGATCGGCAGTGAGCTTCCGGATCTTGCTCCACGGCTCGACGCGATCGCCGTCCCAGGGCTCCACGCCCGGCCCTGAGATCGTGGCGGGAGCCGCCGATGGCGCGGAAGGCGCAGGAGGCGACGCAGGCGCAGGCGCCGCAGCCGCGGGACGGTCGAGATACTGAAGCACATCGGTCTTGGTCACCCGGCCCGAGGAGCCCGATCCCGGGATCGTCGACAGGTCGAGACCGTGCTCAGCCACCATCTTCCGGACCAGCGGGGTCGACTTCCGACGGAGGCGCTCCTCGGCCGTCTCCCCGCCGTTGGTCGAGGAAGCGGGCGGCGCCGGCGGA
>DATEOL010000171.1:0-4309 GCA_035274025.1 Gemmatimonadales bacterium
CGCGCTTCGATCGAGGGGACTACGCTCAGCTACGACCTGGTTCGGGAGCACGCGCAGTGGAGCGCGCCCGACATCTGGGTGACGGGTGACGGCAAGCGGCAGGGACTCTCGATCGTGCGGAGGCTGCACTACTTCGGGTTCGAGCTCGAGGCCGACGTCGAGCCGATCAACGGAGCCATTCCCGATGACCTGATCGAGAAAGCGCGCGCCGCGCTCGCCGGGGCATTGGTGAAGGACGCGACCCGGCACGGAGACCAGGGGGTGATCACCCGCGGGGTCGAGATGCTGGACGAGTGGTGGCGCCGTTCCGGCGGCGTCCTCGATGCCGCGTCGTCCGAGGCTATTCGAGCGCAACTCCAGTCCCAGCTCACGGAGGTGAAGTCGTGGCAGGATTTCCTGCGAACCCGGCTCAGCCTCGAACCGGCACGGATGGTGTCCGCCGAAGAGCGCCAGACCCTGGAGCAGCTGCCGGGAATGGTGCGCGTCGCCGGCGACGCGGTCGCTATCCAGTATGGGCTCGAGCGGGGGAGTCCGGTCGCGCGACTGGTGCTCCGGGAAGGCCAGGCGAGGAGGCTGCGGCCGTCGGAAATCCCTGCGCTCGACCGGCCGCTGCGGCTGGTGGTGCACCGGGGTGAGGGACCGGCCATCGAAGGCAGCACGATCGAAGAGCTCATCAAGCGCCTGGATGCCTTGCCGAAGGCGGGCAGGCGGACCGGCGGGCAGGCGGGCAGACGCTATGCCAGCCGGCGTCGCCGGAGGTAGACACTGTTACTCTTTATTGCTCCCTCCACTCTAAAACGCCCACCCAACTCGAGAGCCATGCATCGCCTGTCGCCCCTCTCCCGTCGCCTGTTCCTCGTCCCGTTCGCCCTGGTGGCCGCCTGCGCTTCGGGCGAGAACTCGGCTTCCGCACCGCCTGTCGTCCCCGATTCGGTTCACCTCTCGCGGGCCATCGCGGGTCTCCGCCCCCAGGTCGAGATCGAGGGCCGACCCGCCCAGCGCTGGTCGCTCACCGAGCGGATGGCGCACTACAAGGTGCCGGGAATCGGCGTCGCCATCATTTCGGGGGGCAAGATCGTCTGGGCGGGCGGCTTCGGCGTGAAGGAAGCGGGCAGCAACGATTCGGTCACCGCGGGTACCCTCTTCCAGGCCGCCTCCATCAGCAAGCCGGTCACTGCCACGGCGATGCTGCGACTGGTGTCGGAAGGAAAGATCGCGCTCGATACCAACGTGAACCGGTACCTCAAGTCATGGCAGGTGCCGGACAACAAGTTCACCGCGACGGAGAAAGTCACGCTGCGGCGGATCGCGAGTCACAGCGCCGGCCTCACGGTGCACGGCTTCCCCGGCTACGAGGCGGGCAAGCCGGTGCCCAGCGTGGTGCAGGTGCTGAACGGCCAGAAGCCCGCGAACACCGCACCGGTCCGGGTCGACACGACGCCGGGGGCGATCTCGCGCTATTCCGGCGGCGGCACCACGATCGAGCAGCTGGTGTTGACGGAGGTGACCGGTGAGCCGTTCCCGGCGCTGATGAAGCGGCTGGTGCTCGATCCCGCGGGGATGACGCTCAGTACGTATGAACAGCCGCTGCCCGAGGCACGCTGGCCCGAAGCAGCGCGCGGCTACCGAAGCGATGGCTCGATGGTTCCGGGCCGGTGGCACACCTATCCGGAGATGGCGCCGGCGGGACTCTGGACCACGCCGACTGACCTCGCGAAGTGGGCTCTCGCGATCGCGGCTGCCCACGCGGGCGGGGATACGACGCTGCTGCCGCGCGCCATCGCTGACCAGATGCTCACCGTGCAGAAGGGGACGTTCGGGATCGGCCCGTCGGTCGAGGGCTCGGGACGCTCGTTCCGGTTCGGGCACGGCGGCGCCAACGAGGGATACCGCGCGAACCTGCTCTACTACCCCGACGCGGGTGTCGGCATCGCCGTCATGACCAATTCGGACCTCGGCGACGACCTCTTCTCGGAGCTGCAGTACGCCATCGCCGCGGAGTACGACTGGCCCGATTTCGGGCCGACGAAGGTCCGCGCGGTCGTTCGCGACAGCGCGTCGCTCTCGCCCTTCGTCGGCGTGTACACGCTTCGGTACGACCGGCAGGAGTTCCCCCTGACGGTGACCCTCGATGGCGGGACGCTGAATTTCAAGTTCCCCTTCACGCCGGAAAAGGTGGAGCTGGTGCCGACGGATTCGGCCGGAGGATTCAACACGGCGGATCGGGGATGGCGGGTGGTCTTCGTGGGTGACTCGGTGAAGATCACCCCGGATCCGGAGACGACGATTCCGGGGACGCGCAACAAATAGCCGGGCGGACGGGCTGACGGGCTGACGGGCAGAACTACCTCAGGAGGTCCTCGAATGCGGTCGCGATCGCTGATTCTTGCAACGGTGTTTCTGTCCGTCGGCCCGTCTGCCCGTCCGCCCGTCGCCCTCGCGCAGACTCCGAAGCTGGAGGACGTCCTCTCCCTCCACAGCGTGGGCGGCGTGGTCATTTCTCCCGACGGGAAGCACATCGCCTACACCGTGCGCACCACGGAGTGGAAGGACAACCGCTACGACAACGAGATCTGGCTCTCGCGTGATGGCGGGAAGCCGGTCCAGATCACTCGCACCGCGAAGGGCAGCAGCGGCACGCCGCGGTGGTCGCCCGACAGCAAGTGGATCGGCTTCATCGCCGACCGCGGCGCCAAGAACCAGGTCTACCTGATCGCCGCCATGGGCGGTGAGGCGGTGCAGCTGACGCGAGCCAAGGACGGCGTCAACAACTTCCGCTGGTCGCCGGATGGGAAGAAGATCGCCTACAGCTCGAACGAACCCGAGAGCCAGGCGATGAAGGACCGGAAGGAGAAGTACGGCGAGTTCACCATCGAGGACGGCGACTACGTCCAGACCCAGCTCTGGGTCACGCCCGTCGATGTCGAGAGGATTACCGCGGGGGATTCGCTCGCCGCGACGAAGCTGACCGACAACGCCGACATCACGGTGGGAAGCTTCGTGTGGTCGCCAGACGGGACGCGGATCGCGTTCGATCACACCAGGGACCCGCTCATTACCTCGGGCTCGTCGTCCGACATCTCGATTATCGACGTGAACACGAAGGCGGTGACACCGCTGGTACGGGCACCGGGCGGTGACCAGGGGCCGGTGTGGTCTCCCGATGGCCAGTCGCTCCTCTATTCATCCAGCGCGGGCGACACCACGTCCAACTTCTACAAGAACAACCAGATCTTCCGCATCGCCGCCTCGGGTGGTACGCCCACCCGGGTGGGCTCCGGCTTCGACGAACAGATTTTCGGCATCAGCTGGACGCCCGCCGGCGCCTATTTCACCGCGTTCAACAAGACCCGCCGCTTCATCTACCGGCTCGATCCGGCGAGTGGCGCGGTGACGAAGGCCGCGGATTCACCGCTCGACATCTTCGGGCTCGACCTGACCCCGGACGGGAAGACCGCGGCGATCACGGCGCAGACGTCGAGTACGCTCACCGAGGTCTACCGCGTAGCGATGCCGGCGAACGGCGGCAGCCTCGCGCCGGAGAAGGTGACCGACTTCTCGGCGCAAATCGCGACGTGGCCGATCGGCAAGTCCGAGGTGGTTTCGTGGAAGAGCACCGACGGCGCAACGATCGAGGGAGTGCTCAACCTTCCGAAGGACTTCGATCCGGCGAAGAAGTATCCGCTCTTCGTGGTGATTCACGGTGGCCCCACCGGCATCGACATGCCCCAGCCGGTGCCGTTCTACGTGTATCCGATACCGGAATGGACCGCTGAAGGCGCCATCGTGCTGCGTCCCAACTATCGCGGCTCGGCGGGATACGGTGAGGCCTTCCGCGCGCTCAACGTCAAGAACCTCGGCGTGGGCGACATGTGGGACGTCATGAGCGGCGTCGATGCGCTCATCAAGCGCGGCATCGTGGACACCACTCGGATGGGCGCGATGGGATGGAGCCAGGGTGGCTACATCTCCGCGTTCCTGACGACGAACACGAATCGCTTCAAGGCGATCTCGGTGGGCGCCGGCATCTCCAACTGGGTGACCTACTACGTGGCGACCGACATCCATCCGTTCACGCGGCAGTACCTGAAGGCAACGCCGTGGGATGATCCGGGGATCTACGCCAGGACCTCGGGCATGACCAACATCAAGAATGCGAAGACACCCACGCTGATCCAGCACGGCGAGTTCGACCGCCGGGTGCCGATCCAGAACGCGTACGAACTGTTCCAGGGACTGCAGGACGTGGGGGTGCCGACCAGGCTCGTGGTGTACAAGGGATTCGGCCACGGCATCAACAAGCCGAAGG
>DATEOL010000172.1:0-2681 GCA_035274025.1 Gemmatimonadales bacterium
GGAAGCGCGTGCCAGGCCTTGAGCTCTTTCTTCGTCGGCGGCTCCACGGATTCATAGAGCTTCGGGATCTCGATCCGTCCGGAGGCCTTCTTGAGCCTGGCAAGCAGGCGGGTGAGCGTCTCGATGGCGTTGGGCGCGGCCCCACCGTAGGTGCCGGAATGCAGGTCGCGTTGCAGGGTTCGCACGCTGATCTCGGCGTAGCACAGTCCGCGCAGCGCGGTGTACACCGCGGGCCACCCCGGTGCGTAGTAGGACATGTCGCACACGAGCACGGCGTCCGCCCTGGTCCGCTCGGGCTCGCGCTCGAGAATCGACGCGATGGTCTTCCCGCCGCTTTCCTCTTCGCCCTCGATCAGGAAGTTGATGTTGATCGGCGCGCGCTTTTCGGCGTCGAGGATCGCCTCGTACGCCTTGATCAGGCCGTAGACCTGACCCTTGTCGTCCGCGGCGCCGCGAGCGTAGACCCGACCGTCGCGAATCGAGGGCTGGAAGGGCGGCGACAGCCATTCGTTGACCGGATCGACGGGCTGGACGTCGTAGTGTCCGTAGATAAGGAGGGTGGGAGCACCCGAAATCCTCGGGCTCTCGGCCCAGACAACCGGATGGCCTTCACCCTCGAGGAGGGCCGACACCGGGCAGCCGAGGTTCCGGAAATGACGGACCAGCCACTCCGCCGCGGCGCGACAGTCGTTGGCGTGCTCGGGAGCGGTGCTGATGCTCGGAATGCTGAGGAATTCGAAGAGCTCGCGAAGGAGTCGATCGTGTTCGCGCTGGACAAATTGGCTGTTCATTCGCGGAAGCTATCCCGGCGCCATGAAAGAGCAAAGAGCACGGAGCACAGCGCACGGGGCACTACGGGCGAAGTGCTGCCTCCAGGCGGACAAACGCGCTGTCGCCTGCGACCCCGGCCATCAATGTCTTGAGCGCGGCCACGCCGTCGCGCACCTCAGCGTTGTGCGACTGGTGCCACTGTTCGAACCAGTCGAGGTTGGTGCGGTAGATCAGGACGCCGACCAGCCTCGCGTTGTTGATCGGGCGCGCGGCCATCGGGCCGATCTGGAAGGTCTTGAAGAGGGGCGCCATCTGTTGCAGCGTGTCACGTGACCAAGCGCCCAGTGCAACGCGACCGGAGTCGAGCGCGGCAGAATCGGGCTTCGAGCCGTAGAACGATTCGAGTCGCGTGATCAGGCTCTTGTAGTACCCTGCCAGCACCCGCTCGTCGTCCCAGCGGTCGAGTGCGCGCCGGGCCTGGGCGGAGTCGCCCCGCGTCGTAAAAAACCGCGCCGCGGCGTGGTATCCCGCGTACTGCGCAAAGCTCTCGTTGAACGCCGTGGCACTTTTGACGTAGAGCGTGTTGTGCGCCATCTCGTGGAAGACGGTCGCCGCCAGCTCCATCGAGTCGCGGGTGAGTGCGGTCGAAAGGAGCGGATCCTTGAACCAGCCGAGCGTGGCGTACGCACCCGACGGCCGCAGGTAGGTGTCGAGCCCGCGCTTCTCCAGTCGCGCCGCCTCTGCCTTCGCCATGTTGGGGTCGAAAAATCCCTTGTACGGCACCTTCCCCACGATCGGATACTTCCAGATGTGGGGACAGATGCAGCGCTTCTCGGAGGCGGACACCACGAGGAGAAGCGTATCGCGGCCGACGTCGGTGTAGGTGGTGTAGGTATCACCCGCGGCAAAGCCGAGGGAGTCGGCGAACCCGCGAACGTCGACGACGAGCTGGAGGAGTCCCCGCGTGGCCGCATCGGTCTTCGGATCGGCGATCGCCTGCTCGAGAGGACGGGCGCGGTCGAGGATCCGCGCCTCCTCCGCGCCGGCGCGGGTGAGGTACTTCACCTCGTCGCTCACGAGCCACGCGGTGCTGAAGCTGACGAAGAGTCCGACCGCGACGACCAGGATTCCCACGAGCAACCGCCTCACGGTGTCCACCGAAGACCGAACAGGTGCAGCGGCGCGTGATCGTGCCGCTCCAGATACGCATAATCGATCGCCCCGCGGCCAAGCACCAGACTGCCGCCCAGTGTCCCCGGGGAGTATGGACTTCCCGAGTGACGCCCGGCCACGCCCGCGCGCAGCACGATGCCCACCCCCTTGATCACCGCCCCACCCTCGAGTCCCGCGATGGTCTCACCGTCGCCGCCGAACCAGGCCCGCTCGATCGTGGCGAGGAGTCGCCAGTTGGAGTAGGTGTCAACCAGGTTGAGGCTGAATCCGATCCGGACTTCGTCGGGGATCGCAAGGCCGCCGCCGGAGAGGGTCCAGTCACCCAGGTTGCGGGCGGAAATACCGAGCGCGGCGATGTCGAAGAAGTACACCGTGACCGCACCCCCGCCCGTCATGGTGCGGCTCACCGCACCGGTCGTGTCTTCCACCGAGAAGTACCCGGCGCCGACGGCCCACGCGACGCCCTTCCAGCGGAGGCTCAGCGACGCCGCACCCTCGTAGTTGTCGCGGAGCCGCTGGCCCTCGTCGTAGTTGAGGAGCCGGATTCCGCCGCCGACGTTGAACTTCCCGGCCCGGACGGCCGCCGCGCCGGAGAAGAAAGAGGAGGTTGAGTCGTAGCGCGCGGCCGCGCCCTCGAGGCTCAGGATCCGAACCGAAGCGATGCCGCCGGGATTGGCGAACACCGAGCCGGCGTACCCGATCATCGCGGCCGCCGCGCCGCCGAGCCCAGCGCTCCG
>DATEOL010000173.1:0-4424 GCA_035274025.1 Gemmatimonadales bacterium
ACCGCCCCAACCGGGACCTCAATGAGCCCAATGAGCTCCCGCGTCATTTCCGCTTCATGGCGCGCCTCATCCAGCCGGGCGCGACACGACTCGCACGCGTCGAGGTGCTCCCGCACCAGGACGAGCTCCTCCGACGGCACCTCCCCGTCGGCGATTTCGTGGAGATATCCGTCTTCAAGATGCTGCATTACGTCTCGCCTCCTCCGCCTCGTGGGCGCGGTACGATTCAACCAGCCGTTTCCGCGCCCGTGCGAGCGTCGTTCCAATCGCGCCTCGCGCCAACCCCAGCGCGGACGCTATTTCATCGTAACTGAATCCCTCGGCCTGGAGCAGGAGCGCCTCCTTGTCGCGGGCCGTGAGCGTATCGAGTGCGGCCCGGACCCGCTCCGCCTTCTCCGATCGCTCCAGCTCCTCGTCCGGCGCCGGCGCGAGCTGGGGTCGCTCTTCCTTGTAGAGCTCGAGCAGCCTGCCGCGCCGGGTCGTGGTCCTGCCTTCCTCCCGCACGAGATTGAGCGCCACCGCGAACAGCCAGGGCCGCGGGTTCCGGATCGGGGCCCCGACCGCGGCGCGCGCGAAGACTTCCTGGGCGATTTCCTCCGCGCGCTCACGGTCGCCCGTGCGGCGATACAGCACCCGCACGAGCGACGCGTGATACTGCGTGAACAGGTCGGCCAGGAACTCGGTCATGCGCCCCGGAAGTCGCGGGTGAGCTTCTCGAGCTGTCCCGGCTTCCACTCCTCCAGTCCCTTCGCCCCGACGCGGATGCTCACGCCCTTGCCCGCCACGAGCACCGACTCGCCGGCCGAAAGCCAGGGCACGATCTCGGGGAGCGCGCGGGTGAGCGCGAACCAGGCGGGGCTGAAGGGGGCGACATCCACGACCTGCACGGTACCGGTGTGGCCCGCGTCCGTCCAGACCGCGTCGCGCTCCACGAAGAGCCTGCCACCCACCCGCTTGCTCTTGAGCGACCGCTCGTCCTTGGGCACGTTGAGGTTCGCCGCCGCTTCCGCCTCCGCGACGTTCTTCGCATCAGCCATCCTGGCACTCTTCTCGGCGCGACGGAACGCGTCGGCACCCGATTGCGCCGCGGGCGCCGCGGCCTGGGCCGCGGTGCCCGTCGCCACGACCTCTTCGAGCCGCACCTGGCCCTCGCGTGCGAGCTGCGGCCGCGTCGGCTCCTGCACCAGATACGACGTGTACTCGGTGATGATGCCGTAGCGGAGACCGAGCGCCTTGATCTCCGAGATCAGCGCCTGCGACCCGCCTTCGAGCCGCGCCTGCCGCGTCAGCTCGCCGATCCTCTGCGAGGCCCAGAGCGGTGCCACCCACGCGTTCGCCGTCTCATGCTCGGGGAACCGGACCGGAGCCGAGAACCGCTCGCGACGGCCATTGCGGCTTCCCTCCAGGATGATCTCGCCCGACGCCTCACCCGCGTAGCGCGCGAAGACCACCAGCTCCTCGCCGGAGAAGAGATCGGGAAGATCGGCCGGCACGCGGTCGAGCAGTCGCACCGGTGACTGCACGATGCGAATGTCGCTCAGCACCGGGGCGTCGATCCGGCTGAGTACCTGGCCCAGCGCGGTCTCCACACTGGCATCGGGTGCGACGTACTCCACACGGCCCTTGCCCTCGACGGCAAGCCGGTCGAGCAGGTAGGTGTTGACGTCGTGACCGACACCGATCGGGAAGATGCGGAAATTCTGCCGCTGCGCCGCCGCGGCCGCGGCGATCTTCTCCGGCGCCTGCTCACCCACCGAAGGCAGTCCGTCGGTCATGAAGAGGACGATGCCCATACGGGAAGGATCGATGCGGGCACCGAGCGCCGCATTCAGCGCGCCCTCGATATTGGTCCCGCCGCGCGCTTCGAGATTGTCGACGAACTCGTGAGCACGCCCGACTTGGGCCGACGTGGCCGGCGTCCAGCCGGTGGCGAATTCCGTCACGCCGCTCGAGAACGCGATCACCCGGAAGCGATCGGCCGCTCGAAGTGAACCCAGCGCCTGATTGAGCGCGGCGCGCGCCTGTTCCATCTTGCCACCGCTCATCGAGCCCGAGACGTCCACGACCAGCGTCAGGTCGCGCGGGATCACCATCTCGCTGCTCACCATCGGCGGAGACACCACCAGCATCGCGAAGCGATCGGCGCCCCCCGGCGCATGCGTCACCACCGTGGTTCCGATGAGGCCTCGACGCACCGGCAGGAGGAGCTGGAACTCGCCGCGGGGATCGCATTCGCTCCGTACCGTGAGCCGGCCGCGGTCTGCCTTCCATTCGACTCGATGGGTCGGCGAGTACGGAACACCGTACCGCTCGGCGTCACGCGCCGTGAGAGCAATCGTCACCGGGACGTCACCGCGCGAGCCCAGTGCATAGCGCAGCTTGAACGCGTCGCCGTCGCGGGAGAGCAGCTGGCTATAGCGGAGGATCACCCGGCGGGTTTCGCCCGGCTGGATCGGGAAGACCTGGGCCCGGATGAGTCCGTGGCCCGCAAGAGTGAGCAGGGCGGGGTCGCGTTGTTTCCGGACGATCTCTTCGTAAATCCCTCGCACCTGCTCGGCATTCATCATCTCGCCGCGAAGCTCCTGGTCGCCCTGGAACAGCGAGAAGTCACTGAACGCGGCGTCGGCCGGCAGGGGATAGATGTACGTCCCCTCGGCGAGACCGCCGCCGTCGTTGCGGAATCGCTCCTCGACCTCGAAACGGGCGATCCGGCCGTCGAGGTCGACCCGCACGGCGGAGCTGACCCGGATGACCCCGTTACGGGGCTGGGTGACGGTGACTGGACGTTCGCGCTCGATCCAGCCCTGGGCAGTGCAAATGGCAGGAAAGCCAGCCAGTATCGATACCAGCGCCATCACCCGCATGTGGAACCCCGGTTGGTTGACGGCCGGGAGATGCGCGTCTGGGCGATGGTTGCACAGGAGGTGTCTCAAAGGTCTCAAAGGTCTGCTGAGACCTTGGAGACCTTGGAGACCTACGGCTGGAACGCTACGCGGACCGGAAGTGCGGAATTAACCTGGGTTCCGTCGCCGAGGGCGCCGTACTGGTTGTCCCCCCAGCACCAGGCGACATGGCCGGTGGTCACGCCGCAGGTCTGGTCACCTCCGGCGCTCAGGGCGATGAAGGTCAGCCCGCCGCCGACCGGAAAAGGGACGCTGCTTCCCTCGAGACGGTCGTCGCCACTGCCCAGCTGCCCGCTGGTGCCCTTGCCCCAACAGTAGGCGACCCCGCCGGCGGTAAGACCGCAGGTGTGATGTCGGCCCGCCGTAATGGAGACGAACCCGGGGCCGCTTACCGGCGTAGGCACACTCTGGTCGCTGGTGGAGCCCTCGCCGAGCTGACCGAACTCATTGTCGCCCCAGCAGAACACCTCGTTGGTGTTCAGCCTGCCGCACGTGTGGTTTCTCCCCGCCACGACTTCCAGGTATCCGCCACCCGGAATCCCGGTTGGGACATTGGGTCCCGGGTCGTTGCCAAGGCCAGCCTGGCCCTGGGTGTTGTTGCCCCAGCAGTAGGTTTCCCCGATAGTCGTGACGGCGCAGGAGTGGAGCTCACCGGCTGCAACCGACGCGAAGGTCAGGGTGGGCGCGACCGGCTGTGGAGTCTGGAACGGCCCCGTCGCGGGACCGACCCCTATCTGCCCTTCGGCGTTGGACCCCCAGCAGTAGACTCGGCCGCCGGTGGTGAGCCCGCAGGTGTGCTTGACGCCCGCGCTGAGGATGCTGAAAGCGTTTGATCCACTCACCACCGCTGGACTCACACCATTCGTGCTGTTCCCGAGCTGGCCGGCGTCGTTGGATCCCCAGCAGTACGCTACCGCGACCAGCGTGATGGCGCAGCTGTGCGCCGCGCCACTGGTCCCGCGCGAGAACGAGAATCCTCCTGTCACCACCAGGGGGGAAAGGTTCGAAAACACCGGAGGGTTGCCGATCGCGCCGATGCCGAGTTGGCCGGCGTCATTCGACCCCCAGCAGAACGCGGTCCCGTCCTCGCCAAGGCCGCAGGCGTGGCGATCGCCGACCATGACGGTCTTGAAGACGATCGTCCCGGCGGCCCGGAACGAGCCGGTCGCGACTCCCGATGCCGAGGCGCGAAGTTCCTTGGGTCCTCCGCCAGGCCCCAGCGTCCACGCGGTAGCCAACCGCCCCACCAGGTCGGTCTTCCCGCCGGTCGGGCTCACCGAGCCTCCCGTGCTGCCCACCGCGGTCCACGTCACGTTCACGTCCTTCACCGGATTCTCATACTGGTCGGTGACCCGGATTACGAGCGAATCGGGAAGGACGGCTCCGGGCTGCGCGACCTGGTCGTTGCCGCTGACGATGACGACGATCGCCGCTGCGGCCGGCGTCGCTGTCGCGTCGAAGATCGCGGGGACCGCGCCGGGAATCTGGGCCGCGACTCGCTGCGTACTGGCGAGCGGCCCC
>DATEOL010000174.1:0-5693 GCA_035274025.1 Gemmatimonadales bacterium
CAGTCGTCGCGGGCGAAGATGAAGGCGGCGAACTCGACCTCGCGGGTCAGCTCGAGCAGCCGCTCCAGGGTGCTGGTCCCCGCATTGAAGACCGTGGTCCACGGCTCGACGCGCGCGATGTCTTCGAGGCCGCGGGTCAGCGCCTGCACCAGGTCCTCCTGCTGGGCCGACGAACCGAGGAAAATGCGGGGCTTGTCCATGATCTACCTGGTCGCCTGCCGTGTGGCAGCCTCGGAGAAGCGCACTGCAGGTGACTGCCGGGAGGCGAGGCCGGGCGACGCGAGAGCGGCGGCGATGAAAGGAGTGTTCCTGAATAGCATCGGGCTAGCCCAATATACGGTCCGACTGCTGGGGAGCGTTGGAACGTCTCCCACTTAGAGGCGGCGATCGGCGCAGCCTCCAACCGGGAGGATGTGATGACGAACCCCAGCGACCTTACGAGGGTTTCCCGCGAGAGTGCCGACCGGCTCAGCAGCCTCGGCGTCCATCTCGACGGACGGGAGACACCCGCCGAGTTGGCCGAGATGCAGGAAGCGGTGGAGCGCTTCGAGGAGGCGGTCCAGTCGCGGGGCGGCGACCTGATGATGGACGAAGGCGTTCCCGGAAAGGCCGTCGAACCGGATGATCGCCACTTCGCGCTGCCCCGCCGGAAGAGCGGCGAACCCGTCGGCCGCTACCTGGAACGCCTGTCCACCGCCACCGATGGCGTGCTGCACCATCGGAGCCTGGAGTGACCAACGGATGGGTGGGTTGTGATTGCTACCGGAGTGGGTGAGGGATGGGCCCTCGAAAAGCCATCCGCATAAGTGGCTGGCGGGGCGAGAATGGCGCGCCCAGGCCGCCAGTACTTATGCAGATAGCTTTTCGGAGACCCACCCCCTCACCCATTCCGGTAGCAATCACAACCCAATCGCGATCAGCTCTCTCCCTTGTCGACCGAGGCGTCCAGTGCCGCGGCGAGCGCGGCCTGGCCGCCGATCAGGTCCTTCCAGGCGAGCTCATGGCCGGTGCGCTTTCCCTTGGGCACCAGCTTGAGGCCCTCCGGCCCGATGCTCAGCGTCCAGGCCTCACCGTTGATGTCCACTTCGCGCTTCAGCGTCTTGTCGAGCTTCGTTGTCATGGGTCTCTCGTGTGTGTTGTGATAAGCCTAGAGCTTCCAGCCCAGGAGGTTCCAGGTATTGAGCGACCACAGGAAGGCGATCGCCGCCAGTACTACCACGGTGAAACGTAGCCGGGCCATCAGCGGGCTCGCACCTGAGCGCCACTGCCGGACCGCCGCAATGGTAGCCCACAATGTGAGCAGGCCGCCAATCGCCGCCAGGATAAGCAGATACCGGATCGCCCCTAGCTGGTTGTAGAGGAGGGCCTGAACCGAGATCGGCATCATCGCAAGCACGACCACCGCCAGCAGGAAGGTGGACGCCATTGCCACCAGCAGCTTGCGGTCGGGCAGGCCCTTCGAGTCCCGCCCCGTGAGCCGGCGCACCATCGCGGCGATCACCGTGAGCAGGAACAGGACGAGCGCGGTCGCCATGACCTCGAGGTGAAGCCGGGGCGACTTGGTCGCGCTCATCTTCACTTCCGACGACGACGGATCGTTGCTCAGGAACGCGTGGGTGATCCGGCCGGCCGAATCCTTCCGGAAGGCCAGCATCAGCTCGCTGTTCTCGTCGCGGAAGAGCAGGGAATCGACCGGAATGAAGCGATGCTCCTCACCCTGGAAAGTCGTCACCAGCGCGCCGCCCGAATCCGCGACCGTCACCGTGGTGGCCAGTGCCAGGCTCAAGGCCTTGAGGTACTTCGAATAGTTGGAACGGATGGTCACATAGTTGCCCGCGAAACGCGCCAGCTCTTCCCGCGTCGCCTTCGACGCGACCCACGGCAGCGGGTCAGGATAGTAGTGATCCATGAACGCTCGCGTGAAGACTTCGTACATGGCACCGCCCGTGTCCGTGTTGAAGGACACGAAGAGTCCCACCCCCTCGGAGGGGAGGAGTGCCATGTTGGAGTGGAACCACTGGGTGTCCCCGCCATGGCCGAAGACACGGATGTTGTTGCTCGACATCTCGTAGAAGCCGTACGCGAACCCGGGAAGCCGCGGGTCGCCGCCGAAGAGCCTGCTGTGCATCAGGACCGCGGTCGACTCGGCGAGGATCCGTCCCGAGGGCGCGGCCCCGAGCGCCAGCTGTGAGATCATGAACTTCGCCATGTCGCCCGCGGTGGTCGCCATGGTTCCGGCCGGTCCCACGCCGGTCGCGTACTCCGGCAGCTTGGGCTCGTACCGTCCGTGCTTGTACTCGTATCCGATCGAGAGTCCCGGCAGGAGCGCGGCGGGAATGGGTTGCCGGAAGGTCGAGCGCGTCATGCCAAGCGGGGTGAAGATGTGTTGCTCGACATACTCCTCGAACGGAATTCCGGAGACCCGCTGCACGATGTAGCCCGCGACCGCGGCGGTCCAGTTGGAATAGCTGGTCAGCACCCTTGGAGGCCGCACCCGCGCGGGCATGTGGGCAGCGAGCCACGTTCCCATCGGCTGGATGTGCGCGGTGTCCTCGGTGAAGAGGTCGGTGGGATCCTCCTCGAAGCCAGCCGAGTGAACCAGGATCTGTCGCAGGGTGACGGGCTCCGGATAGGTCGCCGGGATCTTGAAGTCGAGGTATTCGTTCACGTCCTTGTCGAGGTCGAGCTTGCCCTCTTCCCAGAGCTGCATCACCGCGGTCCAGGTAAACACCTTGCTGACCGAGCCGACGCGGAAGAGCGTCTGCTCGGCATCGACCGGCGTGCGCTGCACCAGGTCGGCGTAGCCGTAGCCCTTCTCGAAGAGCAGCTTGCCATCGCGCACGACCGCGACCGTCGCGCCGGCGGCGTGTCCGGTTCGCAGCTGGACCAGCATCATGCCGTCGACGAATGCCTCGATCTCCGCGGGATTGGATGGCCCGCGACGGGCCGTCGAATCGGACTGTGCCAGGAGGGGAGTGGCGATGGTAAGGAGAACGCCGATGCGGTAAGGGAAGCCCATTAGTGCACCCAGTGGAGGTGGTCGATTCAGGGCGCGCGGAGCGCCGAATCCGCGAGTCTCAGGTACTCTGCCAGGGGTGGAAGCCCCATCCGCCGACGGCGCGCGTCCACGCCGGCGGAATCGGCGATCGGGTCGAGCACCCAGCGCCCGTCCTTGAGCGAAAGCTGGGTGCCATAGATCTGCGGATGGCCGGCCTTGACCTCGACGCGATCGGTCAGCATGGCGACCGCGCCGCCATCCAGGTCGCCCCGCCGATGACTCTCCTGGATGACGGGGAGCATCGCGCGCATGAACGCGGTGTCGTGCACCGCGTGCTGCACGATGAGGAATGCCGCATTCACGGCTTCCGTCCCCACCTGCGCGACGGTCGGCCAGCCCGAGCGCTCGATCTGGGACTTGAGCCAGCTGGTGTTCGCGGAATCGGTGTGCATCATGAGCGCGATCTGCGCACTGTCGAGCTTGCCGCCGACGCCGAACCCTTCACGTACCCGCTGATCCTCCGCGCCGCGGGACTCGAGCTCCTGCCGGAGCTTCGCCAGGTCGGCGGAAGACGGCTCCCGGTCCGCGCGGCACGCCAGGAGCATCATGGCGGCGAACCACAGGAGGGATCGAGGCAGCGTCACGGGATGGGTCTCGTCATGAGCACCAGCCCGGCGGAGGTTCGCAGCCGATCCGGATGCGGATACGGCGCCCATGAGGACTCGAAGGTTGGAGGGTCGCGCAAAGCTAACACGGGGGCGGGTGTCACATGGCGCGCCCGGGCCTCGTCAATCAGTCAGGGATCTCGAAAGTGTTGGGGACATGTCCGGACAAATGGATTTGCTGTCGGACGGCGTCGCGGGCCCGGAAGGCTTCGCGTATCGGGCAGACCTGATCACGGTCGACGAGGAGGCCGCGCTGCTCGAGAACATTCAACGGTTGCCGTTCCAGTCGTTCGAGTTTCACGGATACGTCGGCAAGCGGCGGGTGGTCTCTTTCGGCTGGAAATACGACTTCACGAGGAGGCGCATAGCCGAAACCCTGCCGGTACCTGATTTCCTTCTCCCCCTGCGGTCGATAGCCGCGCTGTTTGCCGGGCTCCAGCCGACGGGACTCGAGCAGATCCTGGTGACCGAGTATGAGCCGGGCGCCGGGATTGGATGGCACCGCGACAAGCCGGAGTTCGGTGACGTGATCGGGGTTTCGCTTGGCGGCTCCTGTCCGTTCCGCTTCCGGCGGAAGAAGGAGGATCGCTGGGAGCGGTTCACCACGACCCTCGAGCCTCGCTCCATTTACCTGCTTCGTGGTCCCTCCCGAACGGTGTGGGAGCACAGCATCGATTCAGTTCCCGGGCTCCGCTACTCGATCACGTTGAGGACCCTCGCCACCGCATCGTGACTCCCGCCTCGGTCACCCAGCTCGCGCTGCCAGCCAGCCCGGGATTCTCAGCTGCCCATCGCCTTCGGCTGCCACAACTCGACCTTGTTCCCGTCCGGATCCATGACCCAGGCGAACTTGCCGTTGTCATCCGACTGGGGCTCGCCGACGACCTCCACGCCGCCCGCGCGCATCTCGGACAGCATCTCGTCGAGGTCGTCGACCCGATAGTTGATCATGAAGGAGGAATCGCTGGGGCTGAACCACTTGCTGTCGTTCGCCGCGGTGTGCCACACGGTGACCCCTCCGTCGCCGGCCTTGTCATCGGGCCAGCGGAGGAGCGCGCCGCCCCACTCCTCGAACTTGAGGCCGAGATACTTCTGGTACCACGCGGCGAGCGCCTTGTGGTCACCGCTGCTCTTGAAGAAAACGCCGCCAATCCCAGTCACCCTTGCCATCGATCCTCCCTCTCGCCCGCAATGCCAGGACGCAGGCCAGTACGCTGCCCGGAAACACGAGCGCTCCGGTGATCAACCCAAGCCACCCGGGGCCACCGGGAGGCACGAACGTCGGATCCATCGTTGCACCGGGAATGTACGGCGGAATGGCCCTGAGGTTGAGAAGGAACCAGGCCAGGGAGTATGAGAGGATGAAGGCGCCGAGCGCCGCGCGGGTGATTTTCGGGCGGCTGGTTCGCGTCCGCCGAAGGAGGGACGGGGCGGCTGCCCAGCCCGCGAGGGCAGGGGGAACCCAGAAGGCGACAAGCAGGACCAGGCTGGGGAGGCGGTCAGGCATAGTACAAATTACTTTATGACGTGAAGTTATTCAACCTATTGGCCCGAAACAAAGCCCGCTCCTCTTCGTATGGGATGCCCATATGAAAACCAGAACCCAGCTCACCATCGCGTCCCTCCTGTCGCTCCTCCTCCTGTCGATCCATTTCGTCGACGACATCCACCGGGGGATCTCACCCGCCGGCAAGGACAACATCGGTGCCGTGGTCATTCTCGTGGTCTGGCTGGTCGGGATACTCCTGCTCGACGACAGTCGCCTCGGGGTCGTCATCATGCTCCTCGGCGGCATTTTCGGGGCGGGGATGCCTGTCCTTCATATGCGGGGCGTCCGCTATCCGACGATCGCGGAGGGTGACGGAGGCTTCTTCTTTGTCTGGGTCCTCATCGCGGTGGGGACGACTGGTACCTATACCATCATCCTCGCGCTGCGGGAGCTTTGGATTCGCCGGTCAGCCGCGCCGCGGTAAAGGCGGCCTTCAGTTGTCCGGCCGACCGAAATACAGCACGTATCCATCGGCGTCCTG
>DATEOL010000175.1:0-7740 GCA_035274025.1 Gemmatimonadales bacterium
TGCAGAGTTCAGCGTACTGGGTGCTCAGGTCCAGCACCGCGCTCCGAGCACGCAGCACCGCGCACCCAGCACTCAGCACTCAGCACGCGCACCCAGAACCCCGAACTGCACCCAGAACCCAAGAACCCAGAACCCAGATTCTCATTCCTTCAAATCCTGATCACGCCAACCGAATCACCGTACAGCTCTCTTACCAGATCCTCCCTCGAAGCCAGTACCGCCCGCTGGTTCAAGTACCCCTTGTCGGTGATCTCGCCCCTGTCGATCGACGGCGGATCGACGAGCAGGAGCGCGCGATTGCCGTGGCCCGACGATCCGCTGCTCTCGTCGCGCAGGCGGGCGAGCCCTTCCCTGACCCGCGCGCGCACCGGCCCGGAGCCCAGCACCTCACTGAGCGGCGCGTCGGAATTCAGCGACGGCACCAGGGCGCGGCACGCGGCGACATTGGGAAACACCAGGAAGCCGACCTCGGATCGATCGTGGCCCGCGAGCACGATATCCTGCGCCACGGGCGCGAGGGCCGCGATGGCCTTCACCCGCAGCACGCCGACGTTTACCCAGGTTCCGGTGTCGAGCTTGAAGTCTTCCGCGACTCGCCCGTCAAACAGAAGCCCAAGCTCGGGACGCTCGGGATCGGTGAACCGCACGGCGTCGCCGATCCGGTAGAAGCCCTCCTCGTCCCACAGCTTGGCGGTGAGATCGGGACGCTTCCAGTAGCCCGGGGTGACGTTGGGCCCGCGCACCCGCACTTCCAGTTTCCCGCCATTGGGCACCAGCTTGAGCTCGGTGCCGGCCGCGGGTTGGCCGATCACACCGGGCAACTCCGCTTGCCAGGGACAATCGGTTGCGAGCGGGGCAGTCTCGGTCGATCCCCACCCCGAAGTGATGAGAACGGGCTCAGAACGGGCATCCTTGGCGAGCCGGCGGAGCGCCGTCCAGAGGTGCGGCGGGAGCGCGGCGGCCGCGCAGAATACGATCGACATCCGGCTGAAGAACCGCTGTTTCAATTCGGCGTCGGTCTCGAGGGCGGCGACCAGCAGGTCGACGCCGCGCGGAACATTGAAGTGGATGGTGGACGCGACGTCGCGCAGATTGGCGACGGTCGGGGCAAAGAGCGGCTGGACCGGCCGGCCGCCATCGATGTAGAGGGTGCCGCCGTTCCTGAGCACCAGGCCGAAGTTGTGATTGCCGCCGAAGGTGTGGGACCAGGGCAGCCAGTCGACGATGATGGGCGGTTCGTGGATGAGAAGGGGCCAGTGCTGCAGCCGGGCCTGCTGGTTGGAGCAGAGCATCCCCTGGGTGTTGATGACGCCCTTGGGCTCGCCAGTGGAGCCCGAGGTGAAGAGCAGCTTGGCGATGGTGTCGGGGCCGATGGCGCGGAACCGCGCGTCGACAGCCAGGTCGTCGGCCTGGGGCAGCGAATCGAACGATGCGGGAGAGGCCTCGATGCCGCGATGCAGGTCACGGATCGCCGCGAACGCGGGACCGTAGCGGGTCGCGTCGCCGGCGTAGACCACGCCGGGCTCGATGAGTGAGATGATGGCCTTGAGCTTGGCGAAATCTTTCGACTGCGTGGAATAGGCAGGAGAAACGGGCGCGACGGGAATCCCGACATGCATCGCCGCGAGTGTCAGCAGTCCCTGCTCGACGCTGTTGTCGGAGAGAATCGCAACGGGTCCCGATGCGGCGGCGTTCTGGAGCAGCCATGTCGCCAGCCGGTGGACCCGCTCTCGTGCCTCGGCGTATGTGGTGCCCCGCCAGACACCCTCGACTCGCTCCTGAAGAAACGCCCGGTCCGGCGCGGCGCGAGCCCAGTGTTCGAGCCACTCCCCGACCGCGCGGTCGCAGGCGCCGAGAGGCTCCGGGGAACTGAGCAGGATGGTCCCATCCGGCCGGCGATAGACGTCCACAGCGGGTCGGGCAAGCCCGTTGGTCATGATGGTTGTGATTCCACAAAATGGTTCTGATTCCACAAGCGCATGACTTGGCAATCCGGTAGGTTTCCCGGTCCAACATGATACCTCCGGGACTGCAATGCCGGGCATAGTGGTGGTGGATAATCAGGCCGGCCGCGACTCTGGACTACCCGCCGAGCTCGCGCAACGCAGCGGCTGGGAAGTCGCAGTCGCGACCATGCCCCTGCCCGCGCAGCTCACCACTTTCGATGGCGGAGTGCTGGTCGGAACCGGCGATGGCGCCGCGGAGGTCACTTCATACGCGGGCAGCGTCGAAGACCACCGGATCTGGGGCATCGCGCTGGCCGCTCCACGATTCCACACCGAGAGCGTAGACCTTCGGGAAGAGCTGGGCTACATCCGCGTCCCCATCCTCATCGTGAAACGGGGGCCGGACGCCGAGACCGACCGGCAGGCGCAGATCGCGGCGGAGGAATGCTACTGCCCGGTGGACGTAGCACGCGCCGACAGTGACGCGGACCTGGCGCGGGTGATCGCCGAGTTCGCCGCCACGCTCGCACTGACCCAGGGCACCGGAGCGAGCGCGTGATCGACTTCGAGACCGACCCGTCGCGGTATCGGCACTGGCGACTCGACGTCGAGGCGCCGATCGCCTACCTGACACTCAACGTCAAGGAAGACGGCGGCCTGGTTCCGGGCTACGAGCTCAAGATGAACTCGTACGACCTGAGCGTGGATATCGAGCTGCACGACGCGGTGCAGCGGCTCCGCTTCGAGCATCCGGGCGTGAAAGCGGTCGTCATCCGCTCGGGCCAGGAGCGGGTGTTCTGCGCCGGCGCCAACATCCGGATGCTGAGCCAGTCGAGCCATGCGCACAAGGTGAACTTCTGCAAGTTCACCAACGAGACCCGGAATGCGATTGAAGAAGCGGGTGCCAGCAGCGGACAACGCTATATCGCCGCGGTGAGTGGCAGCGCGGCGGGAGGTGGCTACGAGCTGGCACTCGCCGCTGATCACATCATGCTGATCGACGACCGGAGCTCGTCGGTGTCGTTCCCCGAGACGCCGGTTCTCGCGGTGCTTCCCGGCACCGGCGGGCTGACCCGGGTCGTCGACAAGCGCAAGGTGCGGCGCGACCTGGCCGATATTTTCTCCACGCTCGAAGAAGGTGTGCGGGGAAAGCGGGCGGTGGAGTGGCGGCTGGTGGATGAAGTCGTGCCAAAGTCCGCCTGGGAACAGTCGGTCAAGAAGAGGGCGCTCGAGCTCGCCGCGAAGTCCGATCGGCCGGGCGTGGAAGGCGCGGAAGGCGTGAGGCTGGGGCGGCTCTCTCGAGAGTTCAGTCCTTCCGGCGTCGCGTACGCTCACGTCCACATCACAATTGATCGCGAGCGACGCATCGCCGAGCTGACGGTTCACGGTCCGACGGATCCTCCCCCACCCGACGGCGACACCGCTGTCAAACAGGGCTCGGCCTTCTGGCCGCTCGCGATGGCCCGCGAGCTGGACGACGCGATCCTCCACTTGCGCTTCAACGAGCCCGAGCTGGGACTCATCGTGCTGCGGACAACGGGGGACGGGGGACGGGCGACCGAGTACGACGCCCTTCTGGAAACCGCGCGCGATCACTGGTTCATTCGCGAGGTGCGTCATTACCTCAAGCGGGTCCTCAAGCGGCTCGACCTCACGTCGCGCTCGATCATCGCGCTCATCGAGCCGGGAAGCTGCTTCGCCGGCACCCTCGCCGAGCTGGCGTTCGCGGCCGACCGGTCGGCGATGCTGGAGGGGACGTACAAGGGCGAATCGCAGCAACCCGCCTGGCTCACGCTCACGTCGCTCAATTTCGGCGCCTACCCGATGAGCAACGGACTTTCCCGCCTGGCGACGCGCTTCCTGGGCGAGCCCGCGAGCGTGGATCGCGCCCGGGAACAGGCCGGCGTGGCGCTCGACTCGGCCACAGCGCTCGGCCTCGGCCTCGTAACCGTCACCTACGACGCGATCGACTGGTCGGATGAGATCCGCATCATGCTGGAGGAGCGCGCGAGCTTCAGTCCCGACGCGCTCACCGGCATGGAAGCGAACCTCCGCTTTCCAGGGCCGGAGACGATGGAGACCAAGATCTTCGGCCGTCTCACCGCGTGGCAGAACTGGATCTTTCAACGTCCCAACGCCGCGGGCGAGGAGGGCGCGCTCCGGCGTTACGGCTCCGGTCAGAAACCCGCCTTCGACCGCAAACGGGTATGAGCAATGATTGACTTCGATCGAGTGAACTACGACGGCCTCATCCCCAACAACGTGGGGCTGGGCGAGGATGACCGGGTCAAGAAGGCGCTGGAGAAGTGGCACCCGGGATACATCGACTGGTGGAACGACATGGGCCCCGACGGGTTCCAGAACGCGCTGGTCTACCTGCGCACCGCGATCGGTGTCGGGTCCAACGGCTGGGCCACCTTCGACTACGTGCGGATGCCGGAGTACAAGTGGGGCATCCTGCTCGCACCCAAGGTCGAGGGCCGGCTGGTGCCTTTCGGCGCCAGCAAAGGTGAGCCCGCGTGGCAGGAGGTCCCCGGCGAGCATCGCGCCATGCTCCGCCGCCTCATCGTGATCCAGGGCGACACCGAGCCCGCCTCGGTGGAGCAGCAACGCTACCTCGGCAAGACCGCGCCCTCCTTATACGACATGCGGAATCTCTTCCAGGTGAACGTGGAAGAGGGGCGCCACCTCTGGGCGATGGTGTACCTGCTGCACAAGTATTTCGGCACCGACGGCCGCGAAGAAGCGGAGGAACTGCTGCGCCGCCGCTCCGGCGACGCCGATACGCCCCGGATGCTGGGCGCGTTCAACGAGCGCACGCCGGATTGGCTCTCGTTCTTCCTGTTCACCTTCTTCACCGACCGCGATGGCAAGATGCAGCTCGAGGCGCTGGCGCAGTCGGGCTTCGATCCGCTCTCACGCACCTGCCGCTTCATGCTCACCGAGGAAGCGCACCACATGTTCGTGGGCGAGACCGGCGTCGCGCGGGTGGTGCAGAAGACCTGCCAGGCGATGCGCGACGCGGGCATCGAGGATCCCTATGACGTCGCCAGGATCCGCGCGCTCGGGGTGATCGACCTGCCCACCATCCAGCGCAAGGCGAACCTGCACTTCTCGCTCACGCTCGACCTGTTCGGGTCGGAAGTCTCCACCAACGCGGCGAACGCCTTTAACTCGGGGCTCAAGGGGCGCTACCGCGAGGACAAGCTCGACGATGATCACACCCTCGAGAGCGCGACGTACCCGGTGCTCCGTCCCGTGGACGGTGAGGTTCGCGCGACCGACGTCGCCGCCCTTTCGGCGCTCAACATGCGGCTCAGGGACGATTACGTGAAGGATTGCCAGAAGGGCGTCGACCGCTGGAACCGCGTGATCCACGCCTTCGCGATTCCCTTCGAGATCCGCCTGCCCCACGTCGCCTTCAACCGCAAGATCGGGGAATTCCGGAGCGCGCTCTACGACCTGGAAGGGCGGCCGCTCAGTGCCGAGCAGTGGAAGTCGCAGGAGACCGGGATGCTGCCGAGCGGTGGTGACCAGGACTTCATCGAGGACCTGATGAAGACGCCGGAGATGGAGCCGGGCAGGTTCGCGAGCTGGATCGCCCCGCCGCGCGTCGGCATCGACAACAAGGAAGGCGACTTCGAGTACGTGAAGCTGGCGTAACGGGACCCGTAGGGGCCGGGCATTGCCTGGCCCCTACGTGGCGCGGCGGACCAAGGTGAGAATCGAATAGACCGCGACGATTTCGTCGGCCTGGTTCTTCACCTCGACATCCCATTCGACCACACCCTGAGCCGGCTGGCCTTCCACCGGCTCTTTTGCTGTCTTCTGCTTGCAGGTGAGCCGCGCCTGGATGGTGTCGCCTGGATACACCGGCTTGGTGAACCGGAGCCGCTCGAGGCCGTAGTTGGCGAGGACCGGGCCGGGGGCAGGATCCACGAACATTCCCGCCGCGGCGCTGAGCACGAAATATCCGTGAGCGACGCGTCCCCCGAAGATCGGTGATTCCTTCGCGGCGATCTCATCCATGTGGGCGTAGAAGAAGTCGCCCGAAATTCCCGCAAACCGGCTGAGATCCGCCTCGACGATGGTGCGCCGCGGCGTAATGAACGTCTCGCCGATGCGGAGCTCGTCCCAGGTCTTCTTGAAGGGATGAATGCGGTCGATCGGCGTGTCGGCGCCCTTCATCCAGATCTTCATCACGTGGGTGAGCGTGGTCGGGTGGCCCTGCAGGGCGGTCCGCTGCATGTAGTGGAAGACACTGCGGACGCCGCCCATTTCCTCACCGCCGCCGGCGCGGCCCGGGCCGCCATGCACCAGGTGCGGCATCGGCGATCCATGGCCGGTCGACTCCTTCGCGCTGTGACGATTCACCAGCATGAGCCGGCCATGCCAGGCCGCGGTGCCGAGCACCACGTCGCGCGCGACCGAGTCATCGGCGGTGAAGAGCGAGCCGCAGAGGCTGCCCTTGCCGCGCTTCACCAGCTCGATCGCGTCGCCCACCGTCTTGTAGCCCATGACGGTGCTGACCGGACCGAAGGCCTCGATATCGTGCGGCTCGCTGTGGGCGAACGGATCGGCGCAGCGGAGGAGCATCGCGGGAAAGAACGCGCCATTCGCGGGGTCAGCACCCGTCACGCTGAAGTTGTCGGGATCTCCATAAACGACTTCAGCACCCTTGCGCAGCGCCTCGACGGATTTCCTGACCTCGGTCACCTGATCCTTCGTGGCGAGCGGACCCATGCGGACGCCCTCGGTCGCCGGATTGCCGAGGGTGGCGCCGGCGAGCCGCTTGGAGAGCGCCTGGATGACGGGCTCGACCAGCGATTCGGGAACCAGCACCCGGCGGATGGCGGTGCAGCGCTGCCCCGCCTTCAGCGTCATCTCGCGGGAGACTTCCTTGATGTAGAGATCGAATTCTTCGGTGCCGGGTTTGTCGTTCGGACCCAGCATGCAGAAGTTGAGCGAGTCCGCCTCCATGTTGAAGCGAATCGACTCGTTGATGATGCTGGGATGCGCCTTGAGCTTGCGACCGGTCGCGGCCGACCCGGTGAAGGTGACGACATCCTGGCTCGTCAGGTGATCGAACGTGTCGCCGACGCCGCCGCAGAGAAGCTGGAGCGCGCCCGCGGGCAGCAGGTTCGACTCCACCATCACCTTCACCATCGCGTTGGTGAGAAAGGACGTGGCAGTGGCCGGCTTCACGATCGCCGGCATTCCGGCGAGAAAGGTCGGTGCCAGCTTCTCGAGCATCCCCCAGCAGGGGAAGTTGAAGGCGTTGATGTGAAGCGCGGTCCCCTCGAGCGGAACGCAGATATGCCGCCCGACGAAGGTGCCACCCTTCGACAGGGGCTCGAGGTCGCCGTCGATCAGGAACGTCTCATCAGGGAGCTCGCGGCGTCCCTTGCTCGAATAGACGAAGAAGGTCCCGATCCCGCCTTCGATGTCGACCCAGGAGTCGCTCTTGGTAGCACCGGTCGCCGCGGATACAGCGTAGAGCTCCTCCTTGCGCGACATCATGTACTGCGCCAGCGCCTTGAGCATGCGCGCGCGCTGGTGGATCGTCATCGCGCGGAGCGAGGGGCTCCCGGTCTTCCGGGCGTAGTCGAGGACGCCCTTGAAGTCGATGCCACCGGTGGTCGCCTCGGCGACGACCGCCCCGGTGACCGCGTCGTGCAGGGGGACAGCGGGGCCGGATCCTTCGACCCACTCGCCGTGAATGTAGTTCTTCAGTCTCATGCGTTGAGCTCCGTTGAGCTGCTAGCTGCTAGCTGCTAGCTACTAGCTGCTAGCT
>DATEOL010000176.1:0-9595 GCA_035274025.1 Gemmatimonadales bacterium
GCGGGTCGCCCGATCCAGCGCGACACCGCGGTCTCGGATACGCTCGAGAAGCGCCCCCAAGTTCCCACCGCCGGAGGACGCAAGGTGATTTCCGGCGGTGGCATCGTCCCCGACTCCATCGTGCGCCGCGATACCCTGACGACCGGTCAGCTTGTCCTCGTGCGTGCGATCGGCTCGGAGTGGAGCAAGTGGCGTGGCGTGGTGCGCACCTTCGCCACGACGCTGGCGCGCGAGCTGCCGGCGGGCGCGGATCCGGTCATCACGGCGGACCATCGCACCCGGTTGCACGCCGAGCTGGAGAAGGAAGGCGTGAGCATCGCACCCGAGGTGTGGCAGGGTGGAACTGACGTGATCGACCGCGTGCTCGGAGATGAGATTGTGAGGGCTGTCGGTGGGGAAGAGGGCCTGGTCCGTCGCAGGGTGAAGCGAGACAGGCTGGTGCTGAAGGCCGCGGACCTCCTCAAGACCGCGACGACCCCAACATCCCTCGTGCTGGGCAAGTGAACGAGGATCCATACAGCCGGACACAGATTCCTGCGTCTGGCTGTATGGATCCTCGCCGTCACCGATCCACGACGCGTACGCCATCGGGAACCTGAAACACGAACTCATTTCTTCCAATCGGCACGTTGGTGCGAAGGCGCGAGAGGATGAGAGTGCGATGGACTCCCGTTCTCTCATCCAGCTCCAGTCGACGAGGCAGTGACGTCCCTCGATCAATCCAGATCACGGCCTTCGAAAACAGCGGATCTTCGGTTGTCGGGACGAACTCCACCACATCCGCCGCCTTCCCGTCCACCATCTCCTCGCGCACCCAGGTCACCTGATATCTCTCGGTGGGCTTGTCCAGGATGCGCGAGAGCACGTTGGGCCCGTAGACCGGGTCGGTCGGGATCGCCATCCGGATGACCTGGCCTGGCGTCGTGCTCGGCGTGTAGATCCACACCGAGGTTCCGTCCAGCAGCACCAGGTCACCCTTGGGGTCGCTGAACCGCATCGTGAGCCGCGCGTTGCCTTCCTGGGTCAGCTCGCCCTTCGAGTTCTGGGTCCCGATCATCCGGTCTTCGATGACCTGCTCGAACGAGGCCTTGAAGGAGGTCAGCGCGCGGAAGGTGCGACCAGCACGCACAGCGATGGCCTCCGCGTCCTGCCCCAATGCCGGAACGGACCCGACGCATACGAGGATCGACACCAGGGAAGCGGTGAGCGGGAAGCGGTAAGCGGGGAAGGGCAAGGTGGTTCTGTGCTCTGTGCTTTCTGCTCTGTGTCCTTCAGCTGTGATGCCGGCCCAAGGGCCGGCCGACGGCGTCGGCGACCCGGGCGAGGTCGCGCACCATCGCGGGGAAATCGGCGAGTGCGACACTCTGCTCCCCATCGGAGCGCGCGTGATCGGGATCGGGGTGCACCTCGACCATCACCCCATCCGCGCCGGCCGCGATCGCCGCGCGGGCCATCGCGGGCACCAGCTCGCGGCGCCCGGTTCCGTGGCTGGGATCGGCGATCACCGGCAGGTGGGTGCGCTGGTGGAGCAGGGGAATGGCGGCGAGGTCGAACACGTTCCGGGTCGACCCGTCGAATCCCCTGATGCCACGCTCACACAGGATCACCCGCTCATTCCCTTCCGCCAGGATGTATTCCGCCGCGAACAGCAGCTCATCGAGCGTCGCGGCCATCCCGCGCTTGAGAAGCACCGGTTTCCCGGTTTGCGCCACCCGCTTGAGCAGCGCGTAGTTCACCATGCTGCGCGAGCCGACCTGGATCACGTCGGCCACGCCCGCCACCTGGTCCAGCGTGTCCTGGTCCATCGCCTCCGTCACCACCAGCAGCCCGGTGTCGCGCCGCGCCCGGGCCAGCAGCTCGAGGCCCTCCGGTCCCAGTCCCTGGAACGCGTAGGGCGAGGTCCGCGGCTTGAAGGCGCCACCCCGAAGCAGCTGCGCCCCGGCGTCCGCCACACCTGCCGCCGTCGAGAGGAGCTGGCGCTCGTCCTCCACGGCGCACGGCCCCGCGATGAGCACGACGCGATTCCCGCCGATCACCACCCCGTTGTCGAAGGTGATTTCGGTGGGGGCCGGGTGCTTCTCCCGCGACGCCAGCTGGGGCGCCGCGGTGTCGGAGAAGACCTCGGAGGTCACGGCCGGGTGACCTGCTCGCCGAGTCGCACGCCCACGATGGTGGAGACGCCCGGCTCCTGCATGGTCACACCGTAGACCGCGTCGGCCGCCTGCATGGTCCGCGGGTTGTGGGTGATGACCAGGAACTGGGTCTTGCTCTTGAACTCATCGAGCAGGGTGGTGAACCGCCCGACGTTGGCGTCGTCGAGCGGCGCGTCCACTTCGTCCATGAGGCAGAAAGGACTCGGCTTGGTGAGGTAGATCGCGAAGAGGAGTGACGTCGCGACCAGGGTCCGCTCCCCGGAGGACAGCAGGTGGATCCGCTGGGTCCGCTTGCCGCGCGGGGCCGCGTGGATCTCGATCTCGCTCTCGAGCGGATCGTCGGGCACCGCGAGGCGGAGCTCGCATTCGCCGCCGCCGAACAGGGTCTGGAAGACGGTGACGAAATTCTGCTGGATCGCATTGAAGGTTTCCAGGAACATCGTCCGCGCGGTGCCGTCGATCTCGCGGATCGCCTGGAGCAGCGACTGCCGCGCGGCGACCAGGTCGTCGCGCTGGGTCACCAGGAAGTCGTAGCGCTTGGCCTCCTCGGCGTGCTCCTCCATCGCGAGCGCGTTCACCGGACCGATCGCCTCGAGCGAAGTGACGATCCGGGACGCTTCGGCCTCCAGCGATTCGAGGTCGAGGTCGAGAAGCTGCGCCCCCTCGAGGAGCTGCTCCAGCGGCGAGTGCCACTCGTTCTCGATCCGCTCCCGGATGCTCCGGCGCGATCCCGCCACTTCGGTCAGCTCGAGCTCCAGGCGGTGATGCTCCTCGGTCATCAGCTCGCTGGACGCGCGAAGATCGGCGACGACCCGCTCGGCGCCACCCAGGGCCTGATCGGCCGTCGCCAGGCCCGCTTCCGCTTCGGCAGCCGCCAGCTCCAGGGCCTGCAGCGCCGTGGCGCGCACGGTGCGCTGCTCGTCCGCCCGGGTGCGCTCGGTGTTGAGATTCTGGGTCTCCTGTTCCAGCCGGATGACTTCCTCGCTGAGGGCCTGGCCCGCCGACCCCGCCTCACCGATGGTGAGCAGGGCCCGCTCCAGTCGCTCCCCCGCCGTCCGAAGCCGGGCGCCGAGATGCGCCTCCTGGACCTGCCAGTGGAGCTTCGCCTCCCGGGCGCGCTCCTGCTCCGCTTCGAGGGCCGTCAGTCGACCCCGGCTGGCACCGAGGGTCTCGTCGGTGCGCGCGCGGGCCAGCTCGCCATCGGTGAGCGCCGTGTCGACTTCCGCCAGGCGGGATACGGCCTGTCCGATGCGCTCCTGGATTCGATTCAGCTGGAGGTCGGAGTCGTCGCATTCGCGCTTGAGCGCGGCGTGTTTCCGCGCGGCGTCATCCCGCGCACCGGCGGCGACCCGCTCGGCATCCTGCGTGGCCGTGACCCGCGCGGCGGTCTCCTCGGCTTCATGTTCCAGCGCGTCGAGGCGGCTCCGCGTGCCCGCGAGGGCGGCGGACGCCTGGCGCAGGGTCTCTTCCTGGCGGGTGACATCCTCGGTGAGCTGGGCCAGCTCCGCGCGACGGCGAATGGGACCGGTGGGACTCGCCGCGCCACCCAGGTGCACCGCGCCACTGGGGCGACGGAGCACCCGTCCACTGCCTTCGAGCACTTCGGAGCCACCCACCAGGGCATCGACCCATGATGCCGCGGGACCTTCAACCCGGAGCCGGTCGGTGAGGGGATGCGAGCCCGAGGAGCGGAGCGTCGGTCCGGGCTCGACCGGGAGCAGGACGAGCGCTCCGGGCTGGGCCTGGGCGTGCCACTTCTGGATCTCCTCGACGGTGCCGAGGTCGCGCACCAGCACCGCGTGCACCAGGTCGCCGAGGAGACGCTCGGCCAGCTCGGCATCGCCGCGGCTGGTGGCGAGGAAATCACTCAGCGGACCGAGCACGCCACTGCCGAAGCGATCGCGAGCGCCGAGCAGGGCGGCGGCGCCGGGCGCGAGACCGACGCGGTCGCGTTCCAGCTCCTCGAGCGCCTGGCGGCGGGCGGACATCTGCGCGAGGGACTCTTCGGCCTGACGGGCCACGGCGCGCTCCGCGGCTTCCCGCTCCCGCGTGCCGGCAAGCAGGTGACGTGCTTCCTCGGCTTTCGCCTGTGCTTCGTGCGCGTCGCGTGAACGCGACGCGGCGATGTCCGCGGTTTCCCTGGCGCGCTTCTCGGCCTCGGCCAGCTCGGCCTTCAACGCCTGGCCCTGGGCCGCGGCGATTTCCGCCCGCTCACGCAGCGAGGTGAGCTCGCCCTCGAGCGCGCTCCGTTCTCCTTCCAGCGAGCGGAGCGTCTGGGCCTGGGTCGCGAGGTCCTGTTCGAGCTGACGCACCTGCTCGCGCTCGACCTGGAGCTGCTGCCGGGTCGATTCCTCGGTCTCGGAGCGGCCGGCCAGCTCGAGCTGCACCTGCTGGAAGTCGCGCTCCGCGTCGGTGCGCTCGCGACCGGCCGCTTCTTCCTCGAGCCGCGCCTGCTGGGAGCGGACCTCGTGATGGTGTCGCTCTTCGTCGGCGCGAACCTTCCGCTGCGAGGCTCCGCTCAGCCGCTCCGCGGCCACGGCGATTTCGGCATCGAGCCGAGCGAGGGCGACCTGCGCCTCGGAGAGCTCGCGGGCCACTCCGCCGCGATGCTGCTCGGCGCTGGCGCGCTCGCGGGAGCGCTGCTCGAGCTCCACCAGCCTGAGCGTGAGGTCCTGCCGGACGGCGGGAAGCTGCAACGACAGCTCGGTGTGACGGGTCTCGATGCCCTCGGCCTGCTCGCCCAGGCGATCGAGCAGCCGCTGCGCGAGCGTGATCTGCACCGAGAATTTTTCTTCGGTCAGCTTCGCGTGCCGCTCGGCCTTGCCCTTCTGGCGAGCAAGGCTCCGGATCTGCGATTGCACCTCGTTGAGAAGGTCCTCGAGCCGTTGAAGGTCGGCCGCGGTCTCCTCGAGACGGCGCTCGGTCGCGTGCTTCCTGTCGCGGTAGAGGCCGATGCCCGCTGCTTCCTCGAAGAGCGACCGGCGCTCCTCGGCGCGGTCGGAGAGGAGGAGGTCGATCATCTTGGCTTCGATGACCACCCCGGCGTCGCTGCCCATGCCGGTGCCGCGGAGGAGGTCCTGGATATCGCGAAGCCGCACCGGTGCGTTGTTCAGGAGGTACTCACTGTGCCCCGAACGCGAGAGGCGCCGGGTGATCACGACTTCCTGATAGGCGATCGGAAGGGTACTGTCGGTATTGTCGAGGAAGAGCGACACCTCGGTGACGTTCACCGGTCGCCGCGCGGCGGAACCCTGGAAGATCACGTCCTCCATCTTGCCGCCCCGGAGGAGCCGGGCCGACTGCTCGCCCAGCACCCACCGAACCGCGTCGGAGACGTTCGACTTGCCGCACCCGTTGGGGCCGACGATCGCCGTGACGCCGACTTCGAAGTCGAGCGTGACGGTGTCGGCGAACGACTTGAACCCCGACAGCTCGAGTTTGGTGAGTCTCATTGCGGTCGCGATTCGCTGGTCAGGAGTCGCGAGGAAGATAAGGGGACCGGAGTGCCGTTCCTACCGCTTCGAGGGCGGTCGCACCACGAGGAAATAGGGCCTTCCGAGCTTTTTCCCCGCCTCGTCCGCCGCCTCCCTGGTCTGGTACGGTCCGACCAGCACCCGGTAGCTCTCTTCGGGCGGAATGGGGTCCCAGACTTCGGCGGGTTGTCCGGCCGCTCGGAGCTGATTGGCGAGATCCTTTGCCCAGTCCGGATTCTGCGAGCTGCTGACCTGCAGCCAGATCGTGGCTCGCTCTCCTGAATCCCCGGGCGTGCTGTCGGACGGCGCCAGGGCGCTGTCCTGGATCACCAGCGCCTTTTCGGCGGCGGCGATGGCCTCGGGTGCGCGAAGGTTCGGTACCCATGGGATCGCGAGCCAGAGGTCCTTTCCGCCACCCTGCAGGGTCAGCACCTCGTGAGGCGGGGCCGAGGCGAGTGAAACGACGTCGACGTTGTCGCCCTGGAGTGCGAGAACCGTCCCCTCGCCCGCAATCAGGGGAAGGTCGGCCCGCCACGCGGTCGCGAGCGAACCCACGTTGCTCGCGGTGGCCAGGTCCACGACCCACACCGAGTCGGCGCCGGTCTGACGCACCAGCATCCAGCGCCCGCTCGGATCGAGGCGCATCTCGCGGCCCTGCCGGTCGAGGTCGATGGTCGCGATCTGGTCGCCCGAGAAGCGGTCGATCACCACGACGGCATCGCCGACGAGCCCGTACACCCGGTGTCCCGACGGACTGAACGCCAGGGCGATAGGCGGACCGGGAAGATCGATCGTGCTCTGGGTGGCGCCATCGGAAGTCCGGAACAGCACCACGTCGTCGTCGTGGCTCGTCGCGGCGAGCTCGCCCCAGAACGTGGCCGCAAAGGGGCCGTTCCCGACCGGCGCCGCAGGTCCGGAGTGCTCCGGAGAAATCAGCCGCGCCGAGCGACCGCTATCGGTCGCAACGACCAGCGCCTGTCCGTTGATGGCCCCTCGCAGGACCACGGGTGGTTCCCTGAACGCGGCACCCATGCGGAGCGGAGACCGGCGTGTGAGTCGCATGAGTCGGCCTGCGGTATCGACGGCGAAGACCGTGCCGTCCGGGCCCACGGAAACCCGCTCGACTCCGGACAGGTAAGACCGCCACGCTCCCGATTGAAGGTCGACGCCAATCAGGCGGCCCTGGGTGTCCAGGGCCCAGATGATGCGCTCGTCGAGGTCGTACCCCAGCGCCTGCTCGATATCGGGGACGCCGTTGGAGGAAGTCCATCCGGCGGGGGTGAGGCTGTCGGGGCGGAGCGCGGTGACGCGTCCGCCATCGGCTGGAAGCCGGAGCACGCTGGAAATGCCGGCGACGGCTGGGAGCGCCGGCGGCGGTGTCTGCCGCTCCCGACTGCAGGCCAGGAGGAGAACTACAAAGGCAAATTGCCCATTGCGCATTTCACATCTTAAATGGGCAATGGGCAATCTGCCTTTGCTGTTCCTAGAAGGTTGGTCCCAGGGACAGCGTCCAGAGGTGGTTGACCATCGACCGGTTGATCGGCCTGGCGTAGTCGAGCCGCAGGATCAGGAAGCCCATCATGTTGCCGCGGACCGAGACGCCCCAGGACTGCACCGGCTCGCGCACCTCGTGCACATCGCCGATACCGAGCTCGGCCAGGTCGACGAACGGGTCGCCCGGATCGCGCTTCCATTTGACGGTGCTGACGTTGTCCCACGAGAGACCAATGTCGTAGAAGACGGCCGCCTCGATGCCGGGCAACGGAATCGGCAGCGCCTGAAACAGGCTGCTCAGGAGGGGGAAGCGGAGCTCGACGTTGCCCACGGCGACCTGCGAGCCGATCAGGTTGTTCACCGGGCAGCCGTTCAGCGCGTCGCCGCCGTAATAGCACTCGTTCCGCTCGTACGACCCGTAGGTGTGTCCCCGGATCAACTCGGTGCTGCCGGCGTAGAACTGGAATTGCTGCGCGTCACGTCCGGCCCGGCCGAAGTAGAAGAGACGGGATGCCAGCGTGAACGGTCCCGCGATCTTGTCGTAGCGCCGGTAGTCGAAGGTACCCTGGGTGAACTGCCAGCTGCCGAAGCTCTGCGCCACCTCGATGCGCGACCGGCGTCCCATGAACGGACCCACGTAGCCCATCAGTGAGTTGTCAAACACCATGGCGAGCGAAGGCATCACGTAGGTCTTGTTGCCGAGCCCGCGGGTCCGCTGGATCGGTTCCGCGGTCGGGAAGCCGGTGCGCAAGTCGTAGGGCTGCAGGTATTCGATGATGTCATCCTGCGCGTTCACGGCCTGCATGCCGAATTCGTAGCGCCGGAACCGGCTGGTCGGGTAGTACGCGTTCATGAACAGGGTGCGATAAATCACCCGCTGGTATTGCTGGATGAAGATTCCCTCGTTCTCGTTGTCGCCCGGGATGGTACCCGCCGCGCCGTACCCGTAATAGGGCTGCTGTTGCACTCCCACGGTCCACGCGGTCCGCTTGGCGAGGTTGACGTACTGGCCCAGGAGGGACGTCTCCTCAAGGCGACCGTTCAGGGTCGTGGAGAAGATCATCTTGTGGTCGCCCAGCATGTCTCCGAGGACGACGGTGGCCTGACCGTACAGGGCGCGGCCGAAGTTATCGCGGGCGTAGCCGATGGTCGGCTGGCTCACGTACTCGGGCTGGTACTTGACCTTGTAGGGACGGCGACCGAACTCCGCGGTGTCGGGGAGGTCGAAGGCGGTGCTGTCGAGGATGCGCGCCACCGACACCGGCTCCGGTCCGCGCACCGAATCGGGAACCGCGCCCAGCGAGTCGGACTTCCGGAACCCATCGGGACCGCGGTAGAGCGATTGTCCGCCCAGAACGAAGGAAGGCTTGGGGGCGTTGGGGGCCCGGCCCGGCGTGCCGACGGTCCGCGGCCCGAGGGGTGACACCGTCGAAACCGCATCGGGGGGCCGGGCGGCGATCAGCGCCGGTATCGCCGGCGCATGCCGCCACGGCTCCTTCTTGAGGAGCCGGGGGCTCGAGAGCGTATAGGTGTCGTACTTGCCCTGCTCGAAGTAGACGAAGGCGAGCCGGTCCGAATCCTTCGACCAGGAAAGCACCGGTGACAGCGTCGTGATGCCCTGGACGCCGGTGTAGAAATCGGTGATCTGGTACGCCTCACCGTCGCCGGTGTCGTACAGGAAGATGTTGTTGACCCCATTGCGGTCCGAGACGAAGGCCAGGCTCTGGCCGTCTCCCGACCACTGCGGACTCACGTTGCGGCCGATCGCCATCGACTCGGGCATGTCGATCTTGCCGCTGGCGAGATCGAAGAAAGCGATCCTGTAATTCCCCCAGACCAGCCGGTCGAAGTCGGTCTGGGGACCGCGGTCGGTGACGAACGCGATCCGCTTCCCGTCCGGGGACCAGGCCGGGTGCATGTCCGCGTTGCGATCGTCGGTGAGCTTCTTCAGGCCGGTCCCGTCCACGTTCACCGTGTACAGGTCGGAGATCCCGCCGTCGAGCCCGGAGAACACGATCTGCTGCCCGTCCGGGCTCCAGGTCGGCGTGTTGGCGCCGGAGAGGGGGACCTTGATCCGCTTCACTTCCTTGTTGCGCTTCACGTCGACGATGACGATGTCATCCCGGCCGTCGCGCTTGCCCGCGAAGGCGAGGTGCTGGCCATCGGGGGACCAGGAGGACGAGGAGGTGATGTAGCGGTAGGTCTCGTAGTTCGAGCTGTACGACGACTTGAGCAGGCGGCGGATCGGCTTGCCGGTGTTCCCGTTCGCCAGCCACAGGTCGACGAAGTAGAAGTTCTTCTCGCTGAAGTAGGCGATCAGCGAGCCGTCCGGCGAGAGGGCAGGGGCAAGGTGCCAGGTGCCCTCGGAGATTTCCTCGGTGAGCAGCGGCGTGGCGATGGTTCGCGCCTTCACCCGGTCGCCCACTTCGGGCAGGTACTGCTTCTGGACCGCGTCGCGCCACTGGTCGACCAGCT
>DATEOL010000177.1:0-3805 GCA_035274025.1 Gemmatimonadales bacterium
AAGTTGGGCTGTGTGCGGCGGAGCCGGATCATCCCGATCACCGCCATGATGTAGAACGGCCAGATCCCGAGCACGAACCGGTCGGCCAGCTGCTGGAAATCGTTGAACAGGACGTAGACCACTCCCAGGCTCGTCGCCAGGAAGATCGCGGCCGAAGGACTCTGGAAGCGGGGACTGACCCGCGCGATGCCCTTGAAGAAGAGCCCGCGATCGGCCATCGCGAAGAAGATCCGCGGTGACGACATCATCGACCCGATCACGCTGCTGAAGGTCGAGATCAGCACCACTACGGCGATCGTGGGCGCCGCGATCGCGCCGAGCACCGGGATGCGCTCGGCCGCGGTGGCCGCGATGAGCCGCTGTCCCGCCATCTCGTTGATCGGGACCATGTAGAGGTACGCGGCGTTGATCGAGATGTAGATCAGGATGATGAGCAGCGTCCCGAAGATGAGCGCGCGAGGCAGCGTGCGGCCCGGATCCTTCACCTCACCCGACATGTAGGTCACGTCGGCCCAGCCGTCGTACGCCCACATGATCGGCACCAGCGCGGTTGCGACGGCGGAAAGTCCCACCGCTCCGGTGGTGACCGCCGAGAAGTTGGCCGAGGAGCCACCCCCGGTCGCGAACGCGAGGAACACCAGGGCCACGAGCGCGATGTACTTGGCGAGCGTGGCCACGCTGATCACCGCGGCCGCCCGCTTGATGCCGACGTAGTTGAGGAACCCGACGAAGGCGATCAGCGCCGCGGCGACGTAGTGCACCTGCTGGTCGGAGAGCGGGATGAACCGGCCCAGGTATTCCGCGAAGATTGTGCTGATACCGCCGAGGGCGGCGGCACGGGTGAGCGAAAGCTGGGACCAGCCGAAGAGAAAGGCCGGGAGCCGGCCGAGACTTTCCTCGAGAAAGGCGAACACTCCGCCGCTGCGGGGATACATGGCGGCGAGCTCGGCCAGCGTGAGCGCCCCGAAGAGCGCCAGGACCCCACCCAGGACCCAGGCCCCCATGAAGTAGCCCGGGTCGCCGACCCTCGCGGCCACCGTCGCCGGGACCCGGAAAATCCCGCTGCCGATCGTGGTGCCGACCAGCACCGCGATCGCAGCAACAAGACCGAGGCTGCGGGGGAGAACCTCGCCGTAGGAGTCTCGGCTCATGTCGTGATGCCTGGAGTTGAAGGGCCGAACGGGAGCTTCGCAAAGGTAGCGGGCACCCATATGAAACGCAGCTTTCACCCTTTGCGTCCGGGGGTCCGTTCGGCCATTTTTAGTGGCTCATGTCGCTGCCCAGAGACCTCCTAGCCCTTACGAAACCCCGGGTCGTTTCGCTTCTGCTGTTGACAGCCGTCGCGCCCATGTTCATCACCGACCGGGGGCTACCCTCCCCCGCCCTGGTGGGCTGGGTCCTGCTGGCCGGATTCCTGATGGCCGGTGGCGCCAACGCCATCAACATGTGGTTCGACCGGGACATCGACTTCGTCATGAGCCGGACCAAGGCCCGGCCGGTAGCGATGGGACGGCTGGCCCCGGCGGCCGCCCTCGCGTTCGGCCTCGGCCTCGGCGCCCTCTCGTTCGCGATCTTCTGGCGGTTCGTGAATCCGCTGTCGGCGTGGCTCGCGCTGGCGGGACTGCTGTTCTACGTGTTCGTGTACACCCTCTGGCTCAAGCGGAGCACACCGCAGAACATCGTCATCGGCGGCGCGGCCGGCGCCTTTCCACCACTGGTCGGCTGGGCGGCAATGACGGGGCAGATCGACCTCGCGGCGCTCTACCTCTTCGCAATCATCTTCTACTGGACCCCGCCGCACTTCTGGGCGCTCGCGCTGATCAAGAAGGACGATTACGCCCGGGCAGGGGTGCCGATGATGCCGGTGGTGCAGGGCGCGCGACGCACCAAGGTGCAGATGCTCGCGTATACGATCATGCTGGTGCCGCTCACGATCCTGCCCTGGCTCTCCGGCACCCAGGGGGCGCTCTACGCGATCACGGCGGCGCTGCTCGGCGCCCGGCTTCTCTGGTACTGTGTGGCACTGCTCAAGCAGACCGGAACCACTGCCACGCCCCTCGCGTGGAAAATGTACAAGTACTCGCTGGCCTACCTGGCGCTGCTATTCGTCGCGATGGGCGTTGATCGCTATATCTCGTTTGGTCATCTCCGCCCCCCGGTCGAGCTCGTTCTGGTGCGGGAGCAGAGCGAACACCGGCACTAGCTACGAGCTGCTAGCTGCTAGCAGCTCGTAGTCAGGCGGTGATAAGGTCCTTCTGCGGTTCATTCGGAGTCACAACGGGTCCCGATGCCCCCCAATACATGTTGATTTCACTCCTGATTCCCCACTCCCCTTCGAAATAGATCCCCGGCTCGACCGAGAACCCGACGCCCGGCATCAGGATTCGCTCATCATGGATCTCGTAGTCGTCCATGTTGGGGCCGGAGCCGTGCAGGTCGCGATCGATCGAGTGCCCGGTGCGGTGAATGAACTGGGCGCCGAAGCCGGCGGCGTCGATCACCGCGCGTGCCGCCCGGTCCACCTCGAATCCCCTCACCGCAACGCCTGACCTGGCAGCCTGCTGGACCCTTTCCACGGCCGCATCGCGTCCCCGTCGGACGGCATCCCACGCCTTCCGCATCCGCTCTGGCGGAGTCGTTCCGCTGAAACCCATCCAGGTCTGATCTGCGAACACCGAACCGGCGCCGGGTCCGCCCCAGAGATCGATGAGGATCGCCTTGTCCTTGCCAAGGGCCCGGTCACGTCCCGCAATCGGCTCGTAATGCGGATCGGCCGCGCTGGGCCCGAACCCGACGATCGGGGGATGATCGAAGTGGAGGCCGGCGGCCTTGATCGCGTCGATCACGCGCTTCTGCACCTGGACTTCGGTGATCCCGCTCCCGGCTTCACCCGCGGCGCGCGCCACCTCGGCGCGTCCGATCGCCGCGATCCGCTCGGCGGCGTCGACGTGCCCCCGGGTCTCCTCGGCGCTCCAGAGACTGGCGAATCTCGTCACCAGGCCCGCGCTCGGGACAATCGTCGCACCGAGGGACTTGAGCAGCTCGATCACGCCCCAGGGGACGCGATCCAGGTAGGGCACCGCGTCAAGCTGGGAGATCTCCATTGCGGCGGTCTTGCCCCCGACAACGCTCTTGAGCGCCTCGTGCAGCTCCTGCCAGCGCGAGTACGGAAGCACCGGTCCGGGGAATTCCTTCATTGGCCCGAGCTCGATGCGGTGCGCCACCGCCGTCGGCTTTCCGTCACGCGGAATCCAGACGAACACCCGGCGGGAGCCGAGACCCCCGAGACCCAGCACGCGGCCCGCGACCGGATTGAGTCCCTTGAAGTCGAAGAGCAGCCAACCGTCGGCGCCCAGGTCCTTGAGACCCGCGGCCAGCTCGACGCGGTCGAGGTCGTGAATCGTCATTCGTCGTAGCCTTCCACGGCGGCGGCGCGCCAGTAGCAGTTGGAATCTCCGCGGGCCTTGCAGTGATCGTGAAGCATCGCACCTTCGATGCCCGCGAGCAGTCGCAGGAGCTCCGCGAAAATGGCTCCATAGAAATAACAGCCGTCGCCTTCCGCTCCGGCGCGGGTGGCGAGCGAATCGTCGAGCCGCACCTCGGCGAGCTGCCCGACCGGGGAGAGGTCGGCCCAGAACACCTTTCGCGCCAGCCGCCTCGCCGCCCGGATGCCGAGCCGGCGCCGGAGTGGCCGCGGACTGATCCGGATGGCGGTGCCGCCGCCCGCGGAACGCGCGACGAGTCGGGCCGCGCGACGGCCGGCGTCGGCGAAGACGAGCTGGGCATCGGGACGCCGGCTCACCAG
>DATEOL010000178.1:0-11636 GCA_035274025.1 Gemmatimonadales bacterium
TCGCTCCGGCGGAGGCTCGCCGACGGCCCTCTGAGCATCTCCGAAACGACCAGCATCCTTCGCGATGTCGCACGCGCGCTGTCGTACGCGCACGAACACGGCGTCGTCCATCGCGACATCAAGCCGGACAACGTCCTGCTCTCGGGTGGCAGCGCCACCGTTACCGACTTCGGTATTGCGAAGGCCATCAGTGCCGCGCGCGCCAACGGCGGCGTGCAGGGCACGGCCCTCACCCAGGCGGGGATGTCGATCGGCACGCCAGCCTACATGGCGCCGGAGCAGGCGCTCGGCGATCCCGACACCGATCATCGCGCCGACATCTACGCCTTCGGTGTCATGGCGTTCGAGCTGATCGCGGGGCGGCTTCCCTTCCAGGGCTCCACGCCGTCGAAGCTGCTCGCCGCGCACCTGAACGAGGCGCCGCCCGACCTCCTCACCCTGCGTCCCGACTGTCCGCCCGCCCTCACCGCGCTGATCACCTCCTGTCTCGCGAAGGACGCGATGGGCCGGCCGCAGCAGGCCGCCGAGATGAGCCGGGTGCTCGACACCGTCACGACGAGCGGCACCGGCACCACGATTCCCGCGATACTGCGCGGCGGACAGATCCGGCTCGGCCGCGCGATCGGACTCTGGGTCGCCGCCACCGCCATCGTGGGACTCACGGCGTGGGCCGCGACCACTGTCGTTGGGTTGCCGGACTGGGTCTTCCCGGGATCGGTCGGCGTGATGCTCGCGGGGCTGCCGGTGATCGCGTTCACCGCGTTCGCCCAGCGCACCACGCACCGGCTCTACACGGCGACGCCCGGCAGCAGGACGCTTCCGCAGGGCACCATGGCCACGCTCGCGGTGAAGGCGAGCCCGCATCTCTCCTGGCGTCGCGCGCTGGCAGGCGGTGCGATCGCGGTGGGCGGGTTCGCGGCCCTCGTGGTGGGATTCATGGTGCTGCGCGCGATGGGCATCGGTCCGATGGGCTCGCTCCGCGGGAAGGGCGCATTCGGCGAGCGCGAGACGCTCATGATCGCCGACTTCGCGTCCCCGCCGTCCGACCCCACGCTGGGCGCGACGGTCGCCGAAGCCCTGCGCACCGATCTCGCGCAGTCGGCGTCACTCAAGGTGATGACCCGCTCGGCCATCCGTGACCTGCTCGGGCTCATGCAACGGCCGGTCGATACCACAGTGAGCTTCGATCTCGCGCGTGAGGTCGCCACGCGTGAGGGCGCCAAGGCGGTGCTCGACGGGCGCATCGAGCAGCTGGGAAACAGCTACGTCGTCTCGGCCCGGCTGGTCGGAACGCTCGACGGCAAGGAGCTGGCGCTTTTCCGGGAAACGGCCGGGAACCAGGACGAGCTGCTCAAGACAGTCGGGAAGCTCTCGCGAGAAGTGCGGGGCAAGGCCGGCGAGCCGCTCAAGGCGATTCGCGCGAGCAACGAGCTCGAGCGGGTGACCACGTCCTCCCTCCCGGCGCTCAGGAAATACGTGGAAGGCTCACGACTCGCGGACGAGCAGGGGGATGCGGACCGCGGGATCGCCTTGATCCAGGAAGCGGTCGAGCTCGATACCTCATTCGCCATGGCCTGGCGGAAGCTCGCTGCTCTCCTCAGCAACGAGCAGCGCGATCGCGCCATCCAGATCGCGGCCCTCACTCGCGCATTCAACCACCGGGACCGGCTCACCGAGATGGAGCGGCTCCTTACCGAGGCGATCTATTACTCCAACGGCCCGGTGCGGGACTTCGACAAAGCCCTCACCGCCTACCGCGCCGCCATTCTTATTGACTCCACAAACACGTCGGCGTTGAACAATGCGGCGAATATCCTGAACGATCGCCGGAACAACCCGGTCGCCGCTGAATCCCTGTATCGACGCGTGGTCAGGCTGCCCCGCACCTTTGGAGGCGCCTTCACCAATCTGCTCAACACCCAGATTCAAAACGGGAGAAGCGCTGAGTCGCTCGATAGCACGGTCGCACTGTTCAGGGAGCGCTTCCCCTCGAGCAACGAGATCTGGGTCTCGGAAATGCTCGCGGCGAACGGCAAGGGACAGTACGAGGTGTCCGACAGCATCGTTCGCGCAGCGGCGGCAAGCTCGAAGGGGCTCCGCCAGGCGGTCCGAACCGCAGGCCAACTGTCGAGCATCACCGAGCTGCGTGGACAGACCGGCGATGCGCGGAAGTGGGTGGCGCATCAGTCCGAGTTGCTGCTTCAGGCGAATCCCTCGGATGCCACCCAGCGCCTGATCGCCGCGCTGGACAGTGCCTACATCGACAGCGGGGTCGACGGCGATCGGAGCCGGGCCCTTGCCACCGTCAGGCGGGGAATGGCCCGCACGCCGATGTCGGAAATCCCCGCCGCGGACAGACCGTGGAGTTATCTGTATGAACTGGCCCTGGCACTACGCGATCCGGGGCTCATGCGGGAGGCCGTGGGAGGACTCGAGCGGGACATGCTGGCGGAGGCCGACGATCAAGTCGGGCTCCGAGCCAGGCTCACGGCGGGAGTCGCGTTCACCGAAGGACGATGGGCAGACGCGATCCGGGACGTCAGTATTGCAGAGCAACGCTTCAGCATCAACAAGAAAGTGGCGTTTTTCATGCGCGCTGTTGCGTGGCGGGAGCTGGGCCAGCGCGACTCCTCGATCGCCGAATTCGAGCGCCTGGTAACCAGGCCCGACCCGTACCTTGTCTTTGACTCGTACTTGAGGGTGCCGGGCCTTCAGGCCCTCGGCGAGCTATACGAGGAAAAAGGCGAAACCAAGCTGGCGATCGATCGCTACAGCCAGATCACTCAGCTCTGGGCCAAAGCGGATCCGGCACACCAGCCGAGGCTGAAGATGATTCGCGAGCGCGTCGCGCGACTCATAGCCAAGACGGGTTGACGCCCGGGTCCTAAGGACCTATTGACCTAGTAAATCAGTTTCAGACTCAGCAGGTGGAAACCAAACGATAGCCACACGACTTCGAGCATCGCGAGCATCACCAGGATGCTCGCGATTGCTTTTAACCACCCTGGTTTCTGCCCGATGACTTGCGCCGCTTCGCGAATCGCCAAGGCGATCGCCACAATCGCGACCAGTCCCAGGACCTGCGCCAGCCTGATCCAGGTCTCGCCGCCTTCCTTCGTCGTCACGCCGCTCGAGAGCAGGATCCCCCACGACAGCAGGTACAGTGTTCCGATGATCGCGGCGATTCGAATGGGCTTCGGCCTCGCGACGATCGCGGCAATCACCAGAATCACCAAGGCGACAACGGCGAAGACGAGGTTGCCTCTCGCGGCCTTCGTCCAGCTGATCGGCTGCAGGACGAAGCTGTAGAGATCCCTCGGCAGCAGAGCGATCACCCGGCCGTTCACGACCTTCGCATCGAGCCAGCCGTCGCCCCCGACTTCGCGCCAGTGAAACGGCTCGACCTCACGCCATCTGCGTACCTGCCCCCGCTCGAAATCGAGCAATGGCGGGGTCTCGATGGTGCCGTCGTCGTGCGCCTTGATCACCAGGTGCATCGCCACCCGCTGCAGCAGCATCTCTGCCTCGGCGAAATCATGAGCCCCACGGCGCGACATCTGGTATTCGCCGGCCACCAGTCGTGCGTGCTCCATCGCCGTGGGCGCCGTGGGCAGGTCCACTTCAGCGGGCGGGGGAAAAAAGCGGTCCAGGAACCGGTTGAAGAGCGCGGTGCGAAGGAGGTGACCCGCGCCGAACAAGCCGCGTGAGGCTCCGTCGCTGTTCACGACCATGAAGTATCCGATACCATCGTCTGGCAGGAGCTTCACGTCGGCGTGAAACGACTCGATATCGCCACCATGCCCGATGATCCGGTGCCCATTCCGGTCCCCACGCCAGAAGCCGAGCGTGATCGGATTGCCGCCCGGGATCGGCTCGACGACCGCTGCGTGCATCTGGTCGGCGATCTCCGGCGACAGAAGCTCCACGTTCTCGAGACGGCCGCGCTGCAGGTGCGCGATCATGAACCGCGACATGTCCTCGCCCGTCGTCATCAGGTGACCCGACGGATCGCCCGAGGGCTCCTCATGATCGAGCGCGTCGATCGGGTCCGGGTCGCCCGATGCCACCGGATAGCTCCGCGCCAGCTTCGGGGCGAGGTCCGCGCGAGGCGGCCGCCGGAAGCTCGAGTGCTGCATCCCAAGGGGCTGGAAGATGTGGCGATCGATGTAGTCGACGAAGGTCTCGCCCGAGGCGCGCTCGACCATGTGGCCGGCAAGCATCGAACCGTAGTTGGAATACGCCACGACTTCCCCGGGGGGAAAGATCCGTTCGGGCACTGCTGTCCCCTCGAGGTGTTCCTTGAGCGCGCGCGGCACCTTGTAGGTGCGGAACCCGCGCTCCTCGAAACCCGCGGTGTGGGTCATCAGGTCCCGCAGGGTGATCCGCTTCCCGAAGGCGTCGGGAATCCGGAAGCCGAGGTCCTGATTGATGTCACGATCGAGGTCGAGCTTCCCGAGCTGGACCTGCTGCATCGCCGCGGTCCAGGTGAAGAGCTTGGAGACCGAGCCGACGGAAATGACTGTCTCCCGCGGATCCATCGGGACCTTCCGTTGGACGTCGGCGAGGCCGTACCCCTTCTCCAGCAGGATCCTGCCGTCCTTCACGACCACGACGACGGCGCCCGCGATGTCCCCCTCCTTGAGGGCACTCGGGACGAGGCTGTCGAGCCAGGCGCCGAGCGACGCGCTGTCGAGGGGCGACTGCGCGGCGAGCGGACGGGAGAAGGCCAACAGGGCAACGGCTACCCGAAAGCAGACGTGGCGCATGGACCGGATTGTCGAAGCGGGGAGGTCAGATGGACTGCAACGCGACCGAGGGGACCGCCTGTACCGTGGCCGCTTACCGAAGCTGTTGGTGCGTCTCAGCGCTGTCAAGCAGGACCAAGGACCTGAAGACCGAGTACGTTGAACGATGGACTTGAGCCAGGTCAGCAGGAGCATCGAGGTGGCGGGAGAGACCTTCCCCGTCGTGGACGTCGGCCACGGTCCCGCCGTGTTGCTGCTGCACGGGTTTCCCGATTCGCGATTGCTCTGGCGGCATCAGGTGCCCGCGCTGGTCGATGCCGGCTACCGCGTCATTGCGCCCGATCTCCGCGGCTTCGGTGATGCGCCGCGCCCCACCGACATTCGCGCCTATCGCCGCCCCGCGCTGGTGTCCGACGCGCTCGGTCTCCTCGATGCGCTCGACCTCGATCGCGTGCATCTCGTCGGACACGACTGGGGTGCCTCGCTCGCCTGGCGGATCGCAGGATCCTGTCCCGATCGAATCAATCGACTGGTGGTGATGTCGGTTGGGGCGCCGATGACTCCGGGCTGGGAGACCGCCGAGCAGAAGAAGGCCTCGTGGTACTTCGAGTTCTTCTGCCAGCCGGGCATCGCCGAAGCGGCGATCGTGGCCGACGACTGGAAAATCCTTCGCGACTGGTGTCGGGGGCAAGGCGACCAGGAGCGCTACCTTCGCGAGCTCGCGCGACCAGGCGCACTGACCGCGGGCCTCAACTGGTATCGTGGCGCGTTCCTGCCTCCCGGGCCGGACGAAAAGCCGTGGCCCCCGTTGCCTCGATGGGAAAAGGTTCGCTGCCCGACACTCGGGATATGGGGCGAGAACGATCCGTTCCTGCTGGAGCCCCAGATCGAGGGCTCGGGTCCGTTCGTGGATGCGCCCTGGAGGTACGAGAGGATCACCGAAGCCGGACACTGGCTGATGCTGGATCAGCCAGAAATGCTGAACCGCCTGCTGCTAGAATTCCTCCGCGTCGCGCCGTAGGCACGACACTTTCAGCGGGGGCCCTACGAAGGGTTGCGTGACCCTCGAATCGACGAGCCCATGCGACGCGGTGGTATCACCTTGTTGTTCCTGGCGACGATTCTCGGCACCATCGCCCAGGCCCAGTCAGTCACCATCACGTTCGTGGCGAACGAGGGAGTCCTGCTCTCGTCCAGGTCCGGAAAGGTGCTGATCGATGCCCTCTTCCGGACCTACAAGGACTTCGTGGTCCCATCCGATTCACTGCGCGGAGTAATGGAAGCAGGGCAGGCGCCCTTCGATTCAGTGAACCTCGCGCTCGCCACCCACTGGCACGGCGACCATTTCGAGCCCCGTCCCGTCACGGCATTCCTGCGCGCCAACCCGAGCGCGGCCTTCCTCGCCTCCCGGCAGGTCCTCGACAGCCTCGCGCGCTACGAACCGGCGAGGTCACTTCCGTCGCGCCAGTTGATCCCATCGACGATGGCTCCAGGTACCCGTCGCCGGCTCACGGTGAACGGCGTCACCCTCGACGTCCTGGGCATCTCCCACGGAACCGGGCGACACCAGTCCGTACAGCATCTCGGTTACCTCATCGACCTGGATGGGGTGCGGATCCTGCACCTGGGCGACAGCTGGGTCGAGCATGACACCTTCACGCCGTTTCGGCTCGCCACCATGCGGGTGGACGTTGCCCTGGTCCCGAGCTGGATGCTCCGGAGCGCGGACACCCGCGAGGTGATCGTCCGCGATATCAGGCCCCGCAGGGTCATGGCCTTTCACCTCGGCCGCGACGAGGAGGCGCGGGTCACTCGGGAAATACACGAGGTGATCCCCACTGCTATCATCCTGTTCCGACCACTCCAACAGGAAACGGTGGCCCGATAGGAGCTCCATGTTTCGACTTGAACGCCTTGGCTGCGGCCTTCTCGTTGTTGCCCTCATGGGTTGCATCGACTCTGAGGGCCCCCAGATCCAGGTGGACCTCACCCAAGCGGAATTCACCAGGCCCGCGGAGGGCTCTGTGACCGTCCGGTTCACGGTCCACAACAAGGGAGATACGTACGCGTACTTCAGCGGTTGTGGCAGCCCCATTCCGCTCGTCCTGCAGCGGGACAACAACGGCACCTGGGAAGAGGTGGAGGAGTTCAACACGTCCTGCACCGGCGGCGCCGTCCGGGAGCAGCTCTCGCTGGAACCAGGGGCGAGCCATCTCGACAGCATCCCGGTGACTGATGTCGACCAGTACCGGCTCAACGTCTGGTTTGGTTCCAGCATCAGCGAGCCCTACGCCTACGCAGTGAGCTCCGGGGCTTTCCAGGTGCATTGAGGTTGCCCTCGCTCGGCGGGATGATGGGAGGCACCGGCGGCAGCGTCACCGCCCCGGCAGTGGTGGGACTGATCCTTTCCCTGATTGCCGGAATGCTCAAGAAGAAGCCCGCCTGATCGTTGGTTCAAGGCGTTTCCTGGGGCCGGGCGAGAGCTCGGCCCCTGGTTTAGCTTCTGGTATCCTCCACCAGCACATTCGATGCGCACCCCGACCCTGCTCCTCGCCGCCACGCTCCTGGCTCCCTCGGTACTCACCGCCCAGGGCGCCGACCGGTATCGCCTCACCATCGGCACCGTCGACTCGCTCAAGTCCACGGTCCTGAACGGCGAGATCCGGAAATACCTCGTCTATACGCCGCCGTCGTACAGCGACACGGTGTACACGCCCCAGCGGTACCCCGTGCTGTACCTGCTGGACGGCGACGCGCACTTCCACTCGGTCACCGGCATCATCCAGATCCTCGGCACCGGTGTCAACGCGACGTACGCGGTTCCCGAAATGATCGTCGTCGCGATCCCGAATACCAACCGGCTTCGCGACATGTCGCCGACCAAGGTCACCACCGGCCTCGACGGCAAGCCCGCGCCGGGGATGGCCTCGAGCGGCGGGATGGGAAACTTCCTCAGCATGATCAAGTCCGAGCTGATACCCGCGATCGACGCTAAGTACCGCACCTCGCCCTATCGCGTCTTCGTCGGCCACTCGCTCGGCGGCATCACGGTCATTCAGGCGCTGTACACGATGCCGGAGACCTTCAACGCTTACATCGCGATCGACCCCAGCCTCTGGTGGGACAACAAGGTCCTTCTCAAGCAGGCCAAGGACCACCTGAACAAGGCGAACTACTACAAGGGGAAGACCCTGTACCTCGGGCAGGCGAACACGATGAATCCCGATGACACCACGACGAATCAGCATTTCAACGCGATGCTGCAGTTCAACGAGGTCGTGAAGGAGTACAACACGTCGGGACTGCGCTTCGGCTACAAGTACTATCCCGATGATGATCACGGCTCGGTGCCGCTCATCACCGAGTACGATGCTTTGCGCTTCATCTTCGAGGGCTATCGCGTGAACCTGGGCCGCGCGCTCGCCAATCCGTCCTATCTCGCGGATCACTACAAAACGGTTTCAGAGCAGCTGGGCGCTCCGTTCCAGCCGTCGGAAGCGATGATCAGTCAGTTGGCGGGGTTCGCCGTCGGGCAGGACACCGCGAAGGCGATCCAGTTCTACGAGCTCGCCGCCCGGCTCTACCCCAACAGCTTCAGGAGCTTCGACCGGCTCGGCGTGCTGTACGCCGCGAAGGGGGAGAAGTCGAAGGCCATCGACTACTACCAGAAGTCTCTCGCCCTGAATCCGACCAACGGGCTGACGGCGAACAAGCTGAAGCAGCTGCAGGGCCAGTAGCGTCACACCGGCTCAGCGTCACTTCGTCTCAGCGTCTCAGCGTCTCAGCGTCTCAGTGGTCTCAAAGTTCCTCCGTGGGTTCGACCTGAGACGAAGAGACGAAGAGACGAAGAGACGCTGAGACGATTGAGACGATTGAGACGATTGAGACAAACCTCACCCGAACTGCGTATGTAAAAGGAAGCCCCCGGAGGCTAGCTTTCGGGGAGGATTTGATCGTAACGCTGCCGCTGTATCAGGAGCCAAGTTCATGAGAGTCAAGCGCTTAGCTGTTATGTCCGGATTCGTCGCCATCCCCCTCGCCGTCGGTGCGCTGGTCCTCCAGGGCCAGGCCTCGATGGACGGGTCACGGATCTTCTCCCAGGTGCTGCGGATGGTCGAGCAGCACGCGGTGGATTCGCTCTCGAATTCCGACATCTACGAGAAGGCCGCGCGGGGCCTGGTGAAGAACCTGAACGACCCCTACGCCGACCTCTATTCGCCGCAGCAGCTCGCCAGTTTCCAGCGCAACACGCTGGGCAACAACTATGGCGGCATCGGCATGCAGATCCAGTCGCAGGAAGGCCAGATCACCGTCACCACCGTGTTCTCGGGCACTCCGGGCCAGCAGGGCGGCGTGCAGACCGGCGACCGGATCCTGATGGTCGACACCAGCGCCGTCACCGGCATGCGCATCGAGGACGTGTCCGGGAAGCTCACCGGTCCGGCCGGCACCAAGGTCAACGTCACCTTCGCGCGCGCGGGCATACCGGAGCCGATCAAGGTCACGTTCACCCGCGCGGTCATCAAGGTGCCCGCGGTACCGTACGCGGTGATGCTCGACAATGACGTCGGGTACCTGGTGCTGCAGCGCTTCAACGAGAACGCGGCGCAGCAGGTGGAGAACGCGGTCGAGTCGCTGCACGCGAAGGGAGCCAAGTCGTACATCATCGACGTGCGCGGCAACCCGGGTGGCAGCCTCGACCAGTCGCTCGAGATCGGCAACCTCTTCCTCAAGCCCGGGGTCGAGATCGCGAGCGTGCGTCATCGCGGCAAGACCCCCGAGATCTACAAGGCCAACCGGCCCAGCATCATCGACTCGGCGTCCGTCGTCGTGCTGGTCGACCAGTATTCGGCGTCGGCCTCCGAGATCGTGGCCGGCGCGCTGCAGGACCAGGATCGCGCCCTGGTCGTGGGCCAGCCGTCCTTCGGCAAGGGACTGGTGCAGACGCTCTTCCCACTCGAGGGCGGCTGGGCGATCAAGCTCACCACCGGCAAGTGGTACACCCCGAGCGGGCGCTCGATCCAGGGCGAGCACAAGCAGCTCGCCGACGGACGGTTCGTGGAGTACGCGCCCGATTCCGCCGAGAGCGACTCGGCCCGCCGCGCGCGGCCCCAGTTCAAGTCGGCGTCAGGCCGCGTGGTGCTGGGCGGCGGTGGTGTCACGCCCGACGTGCTGGTCAAGTCGGACACGATCACCACGCCGGAGCAGGAGTTTCTCCGTGCGACGGCTACGAAAGCCGCGGTGATCTACAACCAGATGTACGGTTACGCCCGCGATCTCAAGGCCGGCGTCAAGGCCGATTTCACCATCCAGCCGGCCTGGCGGGACGAGCTCTATCGGCGGCTGGTCAAGGCCGACGTGAAGGTGGACCGGAAGATGTATGACGGGGCGCAGCCCTACATCGACCGGACGATGGAGCGCTACGTGGCGACGCTGGCGTTCGGCGACTCGGCGGCCTTCCGGCGCAGCATTCCGGATGACCGCCAGCTGCTCACCGCGATCGAGTACACCAGGAAAGCCCGTAGTCAGTGCGACATGCTGGCGCTGGCCGCGAAGGAAGGAAACAACCAGTAGGACGACGGATGGGCGGGATGGCCTCGTCCCGCCCCCCCGCCCTCCCGTCTAGAACGTCAGCTTCGGGTTGTACTTCGACGCGACACCGAAGACAAGCTGATCGGGAATGGGCGTCTGCCCGTTGTGGAGTACCACGACAACCATCCTGTCGTCGGGAAAGATTCGGAAGGCCGCGTTCCCGCCACCACTGTGGCCCATTGACCGCTTGTCCCGGGTGCGATCCACCACGAAGCCATAGCCGTACTCGAGCCTGAATGGTCCGGCCTCGATGATCGTCTTGCCATCGTTCCGCACCGGTGGTGTCCACATTTCCTCCGTCGAGAGCGGCTTCAGCAGCTTGTTGGTCCGCAGGCCTTCAGCGAACCGGTACAACTCCTCGGCGGTGGTCCCGATACCCGCGGCACTGAAGAGCCAGGGATAGATCGCCGCGTCGTTGATGACGCGGAGCAGCTTGCCGTCCTTGTACTCGTAGTGGGTCGCGTAGTGCGGCACCACGGTCCGCGAGTCGTAGACGGTGAGCTTCATCCCCAGGGGGTCGAAGATTCGCTGCTGGATGAACTTCGGGAGCGACTCGCCGCAATACTTCTCGACCAGGTCCTGGAGCAGGAGGTAGTTGGTCTGGTTGTAGGCCCACTGCCCGCCGGGAGTACCCGCCATTGGCTCGAGCGGGAGGCTGTCCAGCGCTTCCTTCCGCGTCCGCCAGCGCAGTGGTCCATAGCCCGCACGGGCCAGGAGGTCGGGCAATCCCGACGTATGAGACAGCAGCTGGCGCACCGTGACGGCGTTCCACTTCTCGGGCAGCCCGGGCAGCAGCTTCGTGATCGAATCGGTGGTGCGGAACTTCCCCTCCTCCACCAGCATCATCACCGCTGTCGCGGTGAACGACTTGGTGGCCGAGGCAATCTGATAGAGCGTCGCATTGGTGGCAGGGGCGGAGAACTCGATGCTGGCAAGACCGTAGCTGGTTTGCTTGACGATCTTGCCGTCCCGCGCCACCACGAGCGACAGTCCCGGAATGTGCTGCTGCTCCATCTCCGCCTTGATGTATGAATCCACGGCGGCGGACTGCGCCTGACCCGCGCGCGGGGCTGCACCCGGGAGCGTCGTTCCAAGCACGAAACAGAGGGCTCGGTGATTCGCCGTCATTTATTGGCTCCGTCATGGGAGATGGCCCGTCCCGACTTCAGGACGAGAATGACGCGCCTGGTCGCCTCAATGTTTCGCAATGGATCGCCTGGTACGGCGACGAGGTCCGCCAAAGTCCCGGCGCGGAGGGCTTCCATCGGGGTCATCCCGTGACGGACCAGGGCCGCGAAC
>DATEOL010000179.1:0-8110 GCA_035274025.1 Gemmatimonadales bacterium
GCCTCTCTCGAAGTAGAGCGGGGCCGGCGCGGTCAGCCTGCCGACTCCCGGGGTCGGCGCCCAGTCGGCGCCGAACAGCGCGCGCACCTTGTCACGGAGCTGCGGGTTCTCTAGGACTTCGCCGGCCGAACGGCCGTAGGCGACCGCGCGGGCGTCGGCCGGAAGTACCTCCGCGACGGGCGGACCCGAGGAGCCCGGAGGTGGAGGCACAACGCACCCGCCGGCGACCGGCGTGAGCAGCAGACACGCGAGCGCTCCCCGAAGCAGCGAGTGGCGCACGGAGCCCTCCCCGACGCCTTCATGCGCAATCGCCATGCCACGCTCTCGTGCGACGCAAGGTCCCGCAAAATTGGACGGCTTGACCGGGCCGCCCCGGCGTCAACTCCGCTCATGCGTAAGACTTACTCGCAGGGTGAGGCGCGAGGCATTGTTCCGGTCGGTGCTCGCCTTCGACAAGGCCGGTTGGCTCGCCCGGCTTCGGTGGCGGCGGTAGCTGCGAGCCATACGTAGTACATATATCTGTTTCTATTGAGATTATAAATACGACTAGTTTAGTCGCCATCTCCACGATCTGGGTGTACGCTGGGCCCCGTAGCGGGGAGGGGGCAGCGCATGAGCAGCAGCGGCAGCCAGAAGATCATCGAGGAGTTCGCCAACCGGACATACCCCTATGGATTCGTCTCGGCGGTGGAATCCGACTCGACGCCGCCGGGGCTGGACGAGGACATCGTCCGGACGATCTCGGCGAAGAAGAGCGAGCCGCAGTTCATGCTCGACTGGCGGCTGCGCGCCTATCGCCACTGGCGCACCCTGGAGCGCGCGGCCGGCGAGCCCCGCTGGGCCAACGTCCGGTACCCGGCGATCGACTACGACAAGATCGTCTACTACTCGGCGCCCAAGCAGAAGGTCGCGGCGCGCCTGGAGGACGTGGACCCCGAGATCCTCCGGACCTTCGAGAAGCTCGGCATCCCGCTGGACGAGCAGAAGCGCCTGAGCGGGGTCGCGGTGGACGCCGTGTTCGACAGCGTCTCGGTGGGCACCACCTTCAAGGAGAAGCTGGCCGAGCTGGGGATCATCTTCTGCTCGTTCTCCGAGGCGGTGCAGGAACACCCCGCGCTGGTGGAGCGCTATCTGGGCTCGGTGGTCCCGTACACCGACAACTTCTACGCGTCGCTCAACTCGGCCGTGTTCAGCGACGGGTCGTTCTGCTACGTGCCGAAGGGCGTGCGCTGCCCGATGGAGCTGTCGACCTACTTCCGCATCAACGCGGCCGGGTCGGGCCAGTTCGAGCGGACGCTGATCATCGCGGAAGAGGGCAGCTACGTGAGCTATCTCGAGGGCTGTACCGCCCCGATGCGGGACGAGAACCAGCTGCACGCGGCGGTGGTGGAGCTGGTCGCCGCGGAGGGCGCGCACATCAAGTACTCCACGGTGCAGAACTGGTACGCGGGCGACGAGGAAGGGCGGGGCGGGATCTTCAACTTCGTCACCAAGCGGGGCAAGGCGTTCCGCGGGGCCAAGATCTCGTGGACCCAGGTGGAGACCGGTTCGGCGATCACCTGGAAGTACCCCAGTGTGAGCCTGCAGGGCGACAACAGCGTGGGCGAGTTCTACTCGGTCGCGGTGGTGAACGGGCGGCAGCAGGCCGACACCGGCACCAAGATGATCCACCTGGGCAAGAACACGAAGAGCACCATCGTGTCGAAGGGCATCTCCGCAGGGCGGGGGAACAACAGTTACCGCGGCCAGGTGAAGGTGATGCCGAACGCCGCCGGTGCCCGCAACTACACCCAGTGCGACTCGATGCTGATCGGGAACCGCTGCGGCGCGCACACGTTCCCGTACATCGACGTGCAGAACCGGACCGCGCGGGTGGAACACGAGGCCTCGACCAGCAAGATCGGCGAGGACCAGATCTTCTACTTGAAGCAGCGCGGCTTGAACACCGAGAACGCGATCTCGATGGTCGTGAACGGCTTTTGTAAAGAGGTATTCAAGGAGCTTCCCATGGAGTTCGCCGTGGAAGCGCAGAAGCTGCTGGGCATCTCACTGGAAGGCAGCGTCGGCTAGGAGCTGCTAGCGGCTAGCAGCTAGCAGCTAGCAGCCACTGACCAACTGACATCTATGTCGCTACTCGAAATCAGAGATCTTAGAGCTAACGCAGGGGACAAGGAGATTCTCAAGGGAATCTCGCTCACCGTGAACGCTGGTGAGGTGCATGCCATCATGGGCCCCAACGGGTCCGGCAAGAGCACCCTGGCCCAGGTCCTGGCGGGACATCCGTCCTACGAGGTCACCGGGGGCTCAGTGCGCTACGATGGCAGGGATCTCCTCGACATGGAGCCGGAAGAGCGCGCCCAGGCCGGCGTGTTCCTCGCCTTCCAGTATCCGGTGGAAATCCCCGGTGTCACCAACGCGTACTTCCTGCGCGCCGCATACAACGAGATCCGGAAGGCCCGGGGCGAGACCGAGCTCGACCCGATCGATTTCTACGACCTGCTCGAGGAAAAGCTCCGGGTGGTCCAGTGGGGGCCTGAGATTGCCGCGCGCGCGGTGAATGCGGGCTTCTCTGGCGGCGAGAAGAAGCGCAACGAGATCCTCCAGATGGCCGTGCTCGAGCCGAAGCTCGCGATCCTCGACGAGACCGATTCCGGCCTCGACATCGACGCGCTCCGTATCGTGGCCGACGGCGTGAACGCGCTCCGCGCGGCGGACCGCTCGATGATCGTGGTCACCCACTATCAGCGGCTCCTCAATTACATCGTCCCCGACTACGTGCACGTCCTGGCGGACGGCCTGATCGCGCGCTCGGGTGGCAAGGAGCTGGCGCTCGAGCTGGAGTCGCGCGGCTACGAGTGGCTGACCGGCGTGGAGGCGACGGCGTGAACGGTACCTGGCAGGATGATTTCAAGGCGATGGTTGCCGGCCGGGTTCCGGGCTGGCTGCCCGCGCTGCGCCAGGCCGGCATGTCGCGCTTCGAACAGGAGGGCTTTCCGGTCTCGCGCGATGAAGAATGGCGCTTTACGCCGATCGCGCCGATTTCTCGCGGTGTTTTCCAGCCCGCGACGTCTCCCGGGGTGGTGTTTCCGCGCGATGAGGCCGAGGCGCTGGCCTATGGTCCGGAGTCGTGGCCGCAGCTCGTCTTCGTCAACGGCCGTTTCGCCCCGGAAATCTCCAACACCCCCGCGCTCCCGGCGGGCGTGGTGGTGCTTTCGCTCGCGGAGGCGCTGGCGCGCCGTCCCGAGCTGGTCGAGCCCCATCTCGGGAAACACGTCACCGTCGAGGCGACGCCCTTCACCGCGCTCAACGCGGCGTTCATCCAGGACGGCGCCTTCGTGCTGGTGCCGGAGGGAATCGAGCTGGCCACCCCGATCCAGCTCTGTTTCGTCATGACCGGTGATCAGCACGAGCGAGTCACCCACCCGCGAAACCTGATCGTGATCGGCGAGCGAGCCCGCGCCACGGTGATCGAGTCCTATCACGGAACGGGAGGACGGGAGGACGGGACGAGGGGAGGTCCGTTCACGGCAGGTCGTCCCGACCTCCCGCCGTCCCGCCCGCCCGCCTATCTCACGAACGCCGTAACCGAAGTCGTGCTCGGCGCGCACGCCTGGCTCGAGCATTCGCGGATCCAGCGGGAGTCGGAGTCGGCCTATCACATCGCCTTCAGTCACGTCCACCAGGCGGAGGAGAGCCACTATCGCTCGTTCTCGCTGGCGATGGGCGCCGCGATCAGCCGGCACAACCTGCACACCCGGCTCGGCGCGCCGGAGACCGAGGCCCTGCTCTACGGGCTTTCGATCGCCGAAGGGACTCAGCTCTCGGATCATCACACCGCGATCTACCACGACGAGCCCAACTGCCGGAGCTGGGAGGTCTACAAGGCCATCCTCGACGGCGAATCGCGGGGAGTGTTCAACGGCAAGGTGTTCGTCACGCCTGAGGCCCAGAAGACCGACGCCAAGCAGACCAACCGCACCCTGCTCCTCTCCGAGCGGGCGCGGGTCGACACCAAGCCGCAGCTCGAGATCTTCGCCGACGACGTGAAGTGCACCCACGGTGCCACCGTCGGCTACCTCGATGACCTGCCGCTCTTCTACTTCCGGAGCCGCGGGATGCCGGAAGACCGGGCGCGGAAGCTGCTTACCTACGCCTTCGCCGCCGAGGTGCTCGACGAGATCCAGGTGCCGGAAGTCCGCAAGGCGCTGGACGCCGTGGTCCGCGGAAGGCTTGGGGTGGCGTCATGACGGGAGGACGGGAGGACGGGACGACGGGAGTACCCTTTGCGGCAGGTCGTCCCGACCTCCTGCCGTCCCGCCTGTCCGTCCGTGACGATTTCCCAATTCTCCAGCGTACTGTCCGGGGCAAGCGGCTCGCCTACCTCGATTCGGCGGCCACCGCGCAGAAGCCCCGTGTCGTGGTCGACACACTGACCGAGTTCTACCTCCAGCACAACGCCAACGTCCATCGCGGGGTCCACCTGCTCGGTGAAGAGGCGACCATCGCGTTCGACGAGGCGCGGGAGACGATCCGGAAGTTCATCAACGCAGCCTCGGCCGACGAAATCGTCTTCACCCACGGCACCACCGCGGGGATCAACCTGCTGGCGCAGGGGTGGGCCGCGATCCGTCTCCAGCCGGGCGACGAGGTGCTGCTCACCGTCATGGAGCACCACTCGAACATCGTCCCCTGGCAGCTCGCGGCGCATCGCGTGGGGGCGCAGCTCAAGGTGGTGCCGGTGTCTCCCGAGGGCGTGCTCGACGCGGACGAGTACAAGCGGCTGCTCTCTCCCCGGACCAGGATCGTGGCGGTGAGTCACGTCTCCAACGTGCTCGGGACCGTGGCGCCGATCTCCCGCATGGCGTCGCAGGCGCACGAGGTGGGCGCCATCGTGGTGGTCGACGCGGCGCAGTCGGTCCCGCACATGACGGTCGACGTCCGAGAGCTCGACTGTGACTTCATGGTGTTCTCGGGCCACAAGCTGTACGGGCCCATGGGCGTCGGGGTGCTCTACGGGAAGAAGGCGCTGCTCGATCGGCTTCCTCCGTGGCAGGGCGGGGGCGGAATGATCGAGAAGGTCACGTTCGACGCCACGACCTGGGCCGCGCCGCCGAGCCGCTTCGAGGCGGGGACCCCGCCGGTGGCGGAGGCCGTCGCCCTCGGCGCAGCCGTGAACTACCTGCAGGGGATCGGGATGGACCGGATCCGCAGCCACGAAGACGCGCTGCTCGAAGTCGCCACCGAGAAGGTGCGCGCCATCCCGGGTGTGCGGCTCATCGGGACCGCCCCGGGCAAGACGGCGGTGCTCTCCTTCGTCCTCGACGACATTCATCCCCACGACCTCGGTACCATCCTCGACGCCAGCGGTGTCGCGGTGCGCGCGGGCCATCACTGTGCCCAGCCGCTCATGAGGCATTTCCGGATCCCCGCGACGGTCCGGGCTTCGCTCGGCGTGTACTCGAATGAAGAAGACATCGACCAGCTGGTGACCGCGCTGGGCGACGCGCGAAAGCGGTTCCTCGGATGAGCGACCTCGACGAGCTCTACCAGAGCGTCATCCTGGATCACGACCGGAATCCGCGGAATTTCCGGGCGATCGAGGGCGACCGTCGGGAGGCGGAAGGCTACAACCCGCTTTGCGGCGATCGGGTGAAGGTGATGGTGAAGGTGGAGGATGGTGTTGTGACCGACGCCGCCTTTCAGGGCTCGGGCTGCGCGATCTCCAAGGCTTCGGCCAGCCTGATGACGGAGGCGGTCGTCGGCAAGCCGGTCAGTGAAGTGGAAAAAATGTTCACGGAATTTCGGGAAATGACGGGAGGGCGTGAGGGCGGGAAGACTGGCAGTCTGCCTTCCAAGCTCGCCGTCCTGAGTGGTGTGAAGCGATTTCCGATGCGGGTGAAGTGCGCGACCCTCGCGTGGCACGCCCTGCACAAGGCATTGAACGAAGACACGTAGGGGCCGGGCATTGCCCGGCCCGCGACACTAGAGGAGAACGAATGCCGTATCATGAAATCCAGGTTCGTCCCATGCGCGAAGAGCTCACCCGCCTCGGCGTCAAGGAGCTCCGCACCGTTGCCGACGTCGACGCGGTGTTCGCGAATGCCAGCGGAACCCAGCTGGTGTTCGTGAATTCGGTCTGCGGCTGTGCCGCCGGCGGCGCTCGTCCTGCGCTCGCGATGGCGCTGGCGGCCAGTCGCGCGCGGCCGGACGAGATGTACAGCGTCTTCGCGGGGCAGGACCTCGACGCCACGGCGCGGGCGCGGAGCTACTTCGCGGACTACGAACCCTCGAGCCCGTCGATCGCGTTCCTCCGGGATGGAGAGGTGCAGCACTTCATCCATCGCTACATGATCGAGGGCCGCCATCCCCAGCAGCTCGCGGCGGACATCATCGCAGCGCTCGAGGGCCTGACCGAGCCGACACCGGCTAACGGCTAACGGCATGACCGGTTTTGTGATGCACCCCGGCCACCACGACCTCCACGGCATCACCGTGGTGGTCGAGACCGCAGGTCCGCTTACCTACGTCGCGCGGTTCGATACCCAGGATGAGCGGGGAGTACACCTGCTCAACGTGGCAACGCACGATCGTGGGGCGCCGGGGCCGACGCTGGATGAGTTTCTTGTTCGCACGAAGAAGTTCGGGGTAAAGGCGGCGCAGAAGTACTTGCTCCTACCGCAGGAACAGGTGCGTTCCATCCGAAAGTTGTCTGAGATGCTGTGAGCAGTGAGGAGTGAGTAGTAAGCAGTAACCGCTCACTGCTCACTTTGGCTTCGGAGGTCTGCCTCGAGTCATTCTCCTAACCGGTGTTGGCGGGGTCCAGCCCGGCATCGCCCTGCGCAGGAATTGATCAAACATCGGGACGGTGAACGCCGTTTCGCCGTGCTTCGGCGAAAAGATCATGCCTTTTTCGATCAGTCCCTGGCGCAGCGTGGCCACGGCGGACGCCGGCTGTCCGAGGACCGCGGCGATGTCCCCTGAGCCATGAGGGCCCCCGCCCAGGTCGGCCATCGCGCGCAGATAGTCCTGCTCCCGGGGTGTCAGTCGGTCGAACCGCACCCGGAAAAAGCTGCGATCGAGCTGCGCGACGGCACCCTCGTCGGCCACCTGGACGTCTTCCTCGGTGATCGGTGATTCGCTGGCCGCATCCCAGACGTGTGATCCCCACTCCTGCAGGAAGTAGGGATATCCCTGGGTGCGCTCGATGATGAAATCGAGCGCACGCTCCTCGATCGCGACGCCCTCGCGATAGAGGGGATAACCGATCGCGTCCCGGGCGGCGTCCCGGTCGAGCGGGCCGACGATGGGATAGTTGAAGAGTCGCTCGGCGTACGACTTGGCATCGCCGGCGAGTGCCGCGATCTGGGGAAGGCCGGCGCCGAAGAAGATGACGGGCAGGTTGCGCTGTTCGATCCGGTGGAGCGCTACGATGAGGGCGCTCAGCTCGTTCGACTCGAGATACTGGAGCTCATCCATGATGAGCACGACGCCTGCACCGGCTTGGGAGGCCGTCTCGGCGACGGCCAGGAGAAGGTCGGTGAGATCGTTGTCGAGCTCGCCGGAATCGGCGGTGCCTGGATCGGGCTCGATGCCGATCTGCACCTCACCGATCTTGACCTTGAATACGCTGGCGAAATTCCGGAGCGCGGAGAGCGCCTTCTTCGCCCTCGCCTCGGCGCGCTCCTTCTTGCTCAGCTGGAGCAGCGCCTTACGCAGGGCCGGCACCAGCATCTCCGCGAGCGAGCGTCCTTCGGGCGCCTCGAGGAAGAGGCAGATGTTCGCTCCCGACTCGGTCGCCATCCGCTGGATTTCGTTGAGGAGGACCGTCTTCCCCACGCCGCGAAGGCCGAGCAGGAGCATCCCCCTCGATGGCCGCCCGGCCGCAGTTCGTTCAATAGCGACCCTGGCTTCCGCGAGAACGTCCTCCCGTCCCGCGAGTTCCGGCGGTCTGGACCCGGCACCTGGAGCGAATGGATTGAGGACAGGATCCATTGATTGCGGTGGAAATTATGTTAGTTATTTTTATTACTTCCAGAATAATAATAGTAATTTTAATAATCTAACGAATCTGTTGAGAATAGTCGCCTGCGCTGTCCTGACTTGGACCCGA
>DATEOL010000180.1:0-2631 GCA_035274025.1 Gemmatimonadales bacterium
AACAAGGACAAGATCGTGACCCGGGCGATCAGCCGCCCGTGGCCGATAACGGTGACGCTGCCGGACCTCGGCACTTCGTTCTCCGTCCAGGACCTGGCGGGAGGGCGGGAGGCCGGGACGGCGGGAAACGGGCGCTTTGAGATCACACCGGGCGTCTTCATCCTCAGCGCGAACGGCCCCGTGGGTCGCGCCTCGCTTCCCGAGAAGCTCGGGAACCTGGCGCTCGCGGAGTATCACGGACCGAAGCCTGACACGGTCGCGCTCGTCGTGATTCCGCTCGCTGCACCGGAGTACCTCGCTGGGCGCGACGCCGAGCTCAGGGTACGGATCGTCGACGCGACGCCACCGGACTCGGCAACACTCTTCATTCGTCGCACGGCAGGCGACTTCTATCGGGGATTTCCGTTGCACTCGGCGGGTGCGTACGAGTACGCCGCGACGGTGCCCGCTGCGACGATGCGCGAAGGCCCCTCGGAGTACCTGGTCACGGTCTTCCGCGGCGGACGGGCGATCACCTTCCCCGAAGGCGTCGAGCGGCTTCCCTGGAGCTGGGACTACTACGGTCACCAGTCGTGGAAGGTCGACGTCGGGGCGCCCAGTACACCAGTCGTGCTGTTCGATCCGGCCCGCGACGCCCCCCGCCTGGCCTTCACCCGAATCGGAGATGCCGGACGACGCGGACTCTTCCGGCTCGGCTATTCCGCATCAGGCCGGCAGGTCTTCCATCTCGAGCTGCCAGTGACCGACAACGGCTGGAGCCCACCCGATTACACGGCGTCGCTCGTAGTGCGGGACCGGATTGTCGCCCGACAGGAAACCATCAATACGGCGGCGGCTCTCCTGGTGAAGGCTCGCGGACTGGGACTGAAGCAGACCCTGCACCTGACTCTCATGGAGGATCACGGGACCTCTTGGACCGCGGCCCTCCCACTCGGCGCCGAGTGGGGCGAGCACAGCATCCCGCTCGCGTCGTTCCAAGTGGGACGTGGAGTCCTGCTGCCGCAGGGATTTCCCGGCGAGTGGAGTTACTGGGTGGGACCGGCGTTGGGCCGAGGCGGCCAGGGAGACCGGCCTCGCCTGGATCGGATCGAGCGACTGCAGATCTCGCTCCGACGTGAGGATGGTGTCACTGTCACGCCGGGGAATTATGGTATCGAGATCGAGTCGGTGACATTTGAACATTAAGGGGGTCTGACCCCAATTACGCTGAGCAGGGCCAGCGTGTACGGCGAGACGATCGTGATCGAGCCGCTGACGACGCGTCCCCTTGTTCCGGAGTAGAAATCGACCAGCTCGGTGCCATCGGGCCATGCCCCGGACAGGGGGATCATCTTGGCCCCCGCGGGCTGGTTGAGTGCCACCACTACCTGGTCTTTTCCCAGTGTCCGGCTGAAGATGTACGGGTGCTCATTGAGCCGGTGATGAACCCCGTCTCCAATGGCAGGATGGAGCTTCCGGAACTGCGCCAGCTTCCGCCAGTGGTCCAGCACCATGCGCGTCGTTTCCTTCGAGAGATCGCCCCAGTTCATTGTCGAGCGCAGGTTGGCGTCCCCCTGGGTTCCCGCAAGCTCGAGCGGCCGCGCCAGCTCATCACCGTAGTAGATCTGCGCCCCGCCCGGAGCGAGCAGCAGCTTCGTTCCCGCGCCGAAGGGATCCTGCCGTTTGATGTCGTAGGGCTGGCCGTCGTCGTGGTTGGTGACGTAGTTGAGGAGTGCTGCGCCCTTGAGCGCGCCGATGGTAAGGTCAGTTGAGTAGCGGGTGTAGAGCGAATCCAGGTTTCCCGCCGCTTCGCGCTTGAAACCGAAGTTGATCAGAGCGTCGTAGCCATTGGCAAAGAAGTCGACCGAGCGGTCGCCGAAGTTGAAGGAGCGTCCCGAGCTTTCCTCCCACCCGTACACCTCGCCCACCATGTAAAACGGCAGCTCGTCGAGCTTCTTGGCCGGATTGGCACGCTTCCATTCCGCGAAGGCGCTATCCGCTTCCCTGCGCAGCTCGGCGCTCACCGATTCCTCGAAATGCTTTGCGGTGTCGACACGATAGCCGTCGATGCCCAGCTCGCGCACCCAGTCGGTCAGCCACTTGATGACGTAGTACCGGGGCGCCCGCGGATAACCGGTCCGCGTGAAGAAGTCGTCCAGCTCGGCCTTCTCCTGGTCGAGTCGGCCCTCCTTCGTCCATTTCTCCACCAGCATCGGCGGCAGCTCGACCGGCGTGTTGCTCTCGGTGAGGATGTCGGGGAGCGTCTTGACCAGGTTGCAGTCGACGGTAGTCGCGTAGGTCTTGTACACGCAGTTGGGGCCTGACCGCACCCAGTCTCCAGGCCACGCAGGGTCCACCGCGGTCACGGGGCCGGTGTGATTCACGACTGCGTCCATCAACACCCGAATGCCGCGCTTGTGCGCCGCGTCGACTACGGCGCGAAGGTCATCGCTGGTGCCGAGCGCCGGGTCGACCGCGGTCCAGTCCCGGGTCCAGTAGCCATGATAGCCCCAGGTCTTGCCGGTGCCTTCGTCCACCGCGCCGTGGACCTGCTCGACGAACGGCGTCATCCAGATCGCGGTGACGCCGAGGCTGTCGAACCAGCCCGCCTCGATCCGCTTGAGCACCCCGGCGAGGTCGCCGCCCTCGAAG
>DATEOL010000181.1:0-4934 GCA_035274025.1 Gemmatimonadales bacterium
CCCCTATCGAACGCGGGACGACCGGCAAGCGCCAATGCCCATTCATATTTGCGAAGAAGAGGCGCCCGCTCTACGGTGTCCCACAAGGAGACGATTTGGATAATTGACGGGCCCGCAAGGCCAAGGGCTGCGACACTTCCATCCGCCGCCTCAAGATGGAATTCGTTAATCCCTGCTTCAAGCGCAGCGGCGGCAAGGATTACCGCGCCTGTGGCAGAGGTGCCGTGCCGCAAGAGGACGGAATCCGTTGCCGGCCACTCGTAGGAAGTCTCCAGAGGCTCGCAGTCAGTGGCCAGCAGAGCGGCGCCAGTTAGGTGTGTAATGGACAGATTCGCCCTGGTCCGTATGGTTACCTGACCGAGAACCGTGCTGAGCGGAGCAAGGGGCTGAGGCTGAGCGATTACTTGGTCGTCTGTCATGGTAAGTGCGTAATGTCGCCTAACTGGTAATGGGTTGCTGGACCACGGTACGGCGCAATGAGCATTGCCGCAACGACGACAAGCTAACTCTGATTGAGCACCTGGATCGAATCCGCCGGACTTCTCACCCCCAGGCCACCACGATTCAGCACATGGGTATACAACATCGTCGTGGCCACGTCCTTGTGCCCCAACAGCTCCTGCACCGTCCGGATGTCGTAGCCGCCCTCGAGCAGGTGCGTCGCGAAGCTGTGCCGGAAGGTATGGCACGTCGCCCGCTTGGAGATACCCGACCGCCGTACGGCCCCCTGCACCGCCCGCTGGATCACCGATGGGTCCTGGTGATGGCGCCGCCACTCCCCGGTCGCCCGGTCACGATACCGCGTCCGCGCCGGGAATACCCACTGCCACGCCCAGTCTTTCGCGAGCGACGGTCCCTTCACCGCCATCGCACCCGGCAACTCCACCGCGCCACTTCCCTTCGCGAGATCCCTGCGATGTACCTCACGCACCTTCTCGAGGTGGCGTTCCAGGGGCGAGATCAACACCTGCGGCAGCATCGTCACCCTGTCCTTGTTCCCTTTCGCTCGCCGAAGCCGGATTTCCTTCCGCCCGAAGTCAAGGTCCTTCACCCGCAGTGTCAGGCATTCCATCAGCCGCATTCCGGATCCATACAGGAGCATCCCCACCAGCCACGGCACGCCCTGCAAACCGCTCAGGACTTTGCCCGCCTCATCTCGCGTCAGGACGACCGGAATTCGTTGGGGGCCGGTCCCTCGCAAGTCGAGGCGAACCCCGTGGAGCGGCCGTTCGAGCACCTGGCGATACAGGAACACGAGCGCACTCGTCGCCTGCATCTGCGTGCTGTGAGACACCCGTCGCTTCTCCGCCAGCCAGGTCAGGAACGCCAGGACCTCCGGCTCGGCCATCTCCGCCGGATTCCGTATCCTGTGATAGCGGATGAAGCGCAGGATCCAGGCTGTGTAAGCCTGCCCAGTGCGCGGGGATAAACGGTGGCGGAGAAGGGCGCCACGCACGCGGTCCATCAGGCGCGGCGCGGTCCGTGTGTCTGCAGCGATATCCATAGATATCGGAATTCTACGGAGAGCTTTTCGATCAGCGGTAACCCCTTATGCGGGGACCCATCACAAGAAAACGCAGCCTCTATCGGAGACCCATTTCCCGTTCGATCCGCTCCGACAACTTCGCGAACCGCGGATCCGACCGGATCGGATCCAGCGCCGGATCAACCAGCGCGGCCCGGTGCGGCCAAAGCCAGCTGCTCCGGTCGAGCCACACGAACGCACTGTCTGCGTCCCCCAGCGCGACCCAGGCCCGCGCAATCGTGAACGGCTCCCTCGGCTGGGCACTCGCCAGTCGCAGCGTCTGCCGTGCAACCGCGGTGTCACCACCCTTCGCCTGGGCATAGGCGAGATCGCCGAGAAACTCGGTCCGCTCCGGCGCAATCTCGATTCCCCGCCGAACCGAGCGAATCGCCTCGTCGTACCTGCCCTTCAGGGCGAAAGCCACTCCGAGCAGCGCATATCCCGGTACGTAGTTACCGACCTCGATGGCGAGCCGTAACCGATCGACAGCGCAGTCATAGTCGCGGTTGAACCAGCAGTGGTGCCCAAGATTGGCGAGCGACTCGCCGGTCATCGGATCCATCTCCGCGTCCTGGCGCGACTGCGCGAGCGCCTCCGCCGACCGTCCCATCCCCGTCAGCAGGAGCGCGTACCACCCATGCGCGTCCGGGTGCCCCGGGTTGAGCTCGATCGCTCGGCGGAGCTCCCGTTCCGCGCCGCGCCAGTCCCGTCGCCACCACAGCGCCACCGCGAACGCAGTATGCGCATCGGCGGAATGGTCGTCGAGCGCGATCGCCCGTTCGGCGGCCAGCTTCTGTCGGGCAGACAACTCGGACTCAGGCAGGTCGATGAGCTTGTGCTGGAACGCGGTCAGGTAGATGTCGGCCATCCCCGCGTAGGCATCCGCATACCCCGAGTCGCGGGCGATCGCCCGCTCATAGTATTCGAGGGCCCGCGCGTGTCCCTCCCGGTCGCGCCTGGACCAGAGAAACCGGCCTCGGCGATAGAGCATGAACGCCTCGTGGTCGTGGGTCCCCCGCTTGGCGATCACCGCTCCCGCCTTGCCACCCAGCTCGATCTCGAGCTTCCGCGCGACCTGGTCCGCGATCTCTTCCTGGGCGCGGAACGCGTCCTTGAGCTCGAGCTCGAGCTGATCGGCCCACAGATGCTGGTCGCTCCGCGCATCGATCAGCTGCGCCGAGATGCGCAGGCGTCCCTCGCTTTGCCGGACGCTGCCTTCGAGCACGTGGGCGACCTTGAGCTCGCCGGCGATCTCGCGGAGCGGGCGACTGGTTCCCTTGTAGTGCATCGCCGACGTGCGCGAAATGACCTTGAGTCCCGGCACCGCGGCGAGGCGTGCCGTGATTTCTTCCGTCAGGCCGTCGCTGAAGTACTCGTTGTTCTCCTCCGCGCTCAGGTTGACGAAGGGCAGCACCACGATCGATGCATCGGGGTCTGCCGGACGTGACCATCGCGACCACGCGGCGGAAGCACCGACCGCCAGCAGGGCAACGCCCGCCGCCCAGGCCCAGCGTTGGCGACTCACGAGACGCGAGTCGCGAGGCGCGAGAAACCGTTCGGGCGCCACCTCGGCCTCGGCCTTCGCTGCCGCCACGGCCTCGGGAACTCGCGCCTCGCGTCGCAGTCGATCCGCCAGCCCCGCGACTTCGGGGACCGATGCCACTCCGAGCTCGTGCTCGAGCAGTCGCTGATGAACCGCGGCGTGCTGCAGTGCCCCGGCGCGGTTGCCGCTCGCATCCAGCGCCTGTATCAAGCGCGCGGCGACCCTCGAGTCGTACCGATCGAGCTCCGCGCGCCTGGTCCACCATTCCACCGCCCGCTGAAAGTCCCGGTCACCCTCGGCGGCCTGGGCCAGCGCCTCCAAGGACCTTCCATATAAGGAGGCGAGTCGCTGGCGCTCCCGGTCCACCCAGTGCTCGAACTCCGGCGCCTCGCCCAGATAAAAGCCATCCAGCAAGGGACCCCGATACAGCGCCACTGCCGCGGGGTGATCGCCCCGGCTGACCGCCGCTTCGAACCCCACCACGTCCGTCCGGACCACCTCGCTGTTCAGCCGCAGGAAATCGCCCTCGGAAAGGAGCGCGGTCTCGGACAGGGACTCGCGAAGGACATAGGTCGAGACCTTGAGAAGGTTGCGGCCCCCTTCGGTGTCGCGTTCAGGCCACAGGGTCGCGATCAGGTGGTCCCGGGTGAGTCGCTGGCCGGGGGAGACGCCGAGCAGGGCGAGCAGGCCAACCCGATGGCGCTGCGTGGCTCGGGTGGGAGCCGGGCCGCTGTCGCTCTCGAGAGACGGGCTTCCAAGCAGGCGGAGATGGAAAATCGGCGGGGCTTTCAAGGGGTTTACCGGGCAGACACCGGGGATTCACCGACCTGACGCATTTCCTGTTAGTCCCGCGACAAACCTATACCGAAGGGAGACCGACGTCATGACAGGCCGATTCCCCCGCCTAGCTGCAACCTTTGTGCTTGGCTCCATCACGCTGGCCGGTTGCAGCAGCGATGACACCAGCCCGGTAGAAGTGACCACGGTGCGGCTGGCGGTCATCCCCGGGTCCGAACACGGTGGCCTTCCGTTCGCCACCGACCTGACCCAGGAAGTCTTTCATCATCCCACGATGACCTGGACCGGCGACCCCGACGGCACGGGCACCGCGCTGATTACGATCAACCTCGGCCAGGGAGAGCTGTGCTGGGACGTCACCGTCTCCGGGATCGGGCCGCTTCCCGCTTCAGCCTCCCACATTCACAAGCAGGTCGTGGATTGGCAGGGACCGATTTACATAGGGCTTCCGGTACCCGATGCCTCGGGCAAAGTCTCGGGCTGCATGTCTGAGGATCGGGCGAAGCTCAAGCGGATCGTCCAATTCCCTGACTCGTTCTACGTGAATGTCCATACCGCCGAGTTCCCGACGGGGGCTGTTCGGGGTCAACTGGGTCGGTAAGGCATCGATGGGAATCGAGGAGGGTGGCCCCCCGTTGACCCTCTTCGACTCCCTAGTGCCGCTGCTTGTCGCCGTCGATGGGGAAGCTCTGGCCTGAGATCATCTTCGCGGCATCCGAGGCCAGATAGAGCGCAAGCGCGGCGACGTCCCTCGGATCGATTAGCTGCTTGATCGACCGGTCCGCCATCGAAAGCTCCTTCTCCTCATCCAGGCTCCTTCCGCTCACATTCGCGCGCCCCTCGAACACGCGCTCGATCCGGTCCCCTTCCACCGTACCCGGCAGGATCGCATTGACCCGGATGCCGTGCGCACCGAGCTCCATCGCGACCGTCTTCATGAGTCCAATCAGTCCCCACTTGGACGCTGAATAAGGGCTGCGATTGGGATAGCCGAACCGTCCCGCCGACGACGACATGATGAGGATGACGCCCTGGCGCGAACGGATCAGGTGAGGAATGGCGTACTTG
>DATEOL010000182.1:0-5672 GCA_035274025.1 Gemmatimonadales bacterium
CATGAAGGCCCTGCTTTATCGGATTCTGATGGAGGAGGGCGGCCCCGGCACCCATCTACGGACCAGCGCCGTGCTGAAAGATCCCGCTAACCCGCGGCTCTGACCGAAGGAATCAGGGCCTAATTCGCGCGAAATGGATGACGCTCCCTGAGTTGCCATATATAGGTTGAGTAAGCCACGAGATTAGCGTTGTGGCCACATGTAGCTACATTCAGAGATGCGCGCCGTGGGAATCCGGGAACTCAAGAACCGCCTCAGCGAATACCTGCGACAGGTTCAGAACGGCGAACGGGTGCTGGTCACCGATCGCGGCCGCGTCATCGCCGAACTTCGCCCGCCCGGCGCACCGGAGGAGACAGAGAAATACCCAGGCCTGCGCGCCATGGCTCAGAGCGGTCTCCTCCGGCCGGGACAAGCCAATCGCGCCGATCTCTATCCCGCGCTTGCGCCCGCCGCACCCGATCATCCGGACCTGAGCACCTGGCTCCTCCAGCAGGACCGGACTGGCCGGTGATCCTCTACGCCGAATCGAGTGCAGTGCTCTCATGGCTCCTCGGCGAGCCGGCCGCGCCCTTGGTGCGTCGAGAGCTTGCTGCTGCCGAGCTGGTGGTGACTTCCGACCTGACAGCGGTGGAATGCCGGCGTGGGCTGCTGCGCGCCGTGAAGGCCGGGCGGCTGCGCGAGGGCGTTGCCGCGGATCGCGCCGCGCGTCTACTCGCCGCGAATGCGGAATGGAACCAGATCCGGCTCGAGCTACCGATCCTTGAGCGTGCCAGCGCGCCGTTCCCCGTGGAGCCGGTCGGAACGCTCGACGCGATTCACCTGAGCTCGGCACTCACTGCTCGCGCCAGTCTCGGTCCTGTGGCGATGCTATCGCTCGACCATTCGGTGCGGCAGGTTGCTGTCGCACTGGGTTTCGATCTCCTGCCGGCGGAGCTCCCGTAGTTGACTGGGCCTGGCATTGCCCGGCCTCCCGTTTCACCACTTCCGCTGCTCCCGTTCGCTACTCGACGAGCAGCTCGGGCCTTTCCCGTCGAATCCACCTTGCCTCGAACTTCTCTAGGCGTGAGCTCCATCCGGCTCCAGAACTCCTCGCGGCTCCAGGCCCTTCCTTCCCGGCGAATGTCCCAGGCCGCCGGTTTCCCTGGTCGTTCCGTTGACATGCCTCAAGTATCGTGAAATGTGGCGAGGTTGCATAAGCAGAAAAACGCAATGGGTCATGTCACACCCCTTCGTCAATGTCCGTCTGCTGAGCAACGCTGAATGAAGCCCGACTCCCCGCGGACTAGATACGAAAAGGCCGGGCATTTGCCCGGCCCCTAAACGATTCGCCTACGCCTTCTTGCCGCGCTTCTTGAATTCTTCTGCCGAACCCGGGTCCATCTGCTCGCGCGCCTCATCCGACAAAGCCAGCGGGGCGTCGAGGTCGAGTGCGGCCAGTTCCCTCATCTGATTGATCATCCCTGCGCTCGCGGCGTACGCCTGACGCATCATCCCGGGCCTGAACGAACCCGCCTTGCCAGTGGCAAACCCCATCGCCTCCGATTCCGCGAACGCGTCCACGTTGGCGCCGAGATAGACGAAGTCCCACTTGTAGACCGACTCCTGGTGCTGGATCATCTCGCGGACCCTCATGAGGTTGTACTCGTGGCTCGCGTTCTCCAGCCCATCCGTGATCGCGACGAAGATCACTCGGCCCGGCCGGTCGGATTCCCGCGTCGCCTTGAGTCGCGCGCCGGTCGAGACGATGGTCTGGCCCAGGGCATCGAGCAGCGGTGTCGATCCCCGCGGCTCGAACTGGATGGGAAGCTTGACCTCATGAACCGGCCTGGCCGAGAACAAGGTGTCGATCGACTGGCTGTCGAACTGCACCAGGGACAGCACGGCCTGTCCCGCGCCGGTCCGCTGCGACTCGACAAACTGCGAGAATCCTCCCACGACATCGTCGGCGATCGATTGCATGGAGCCGGAACGGTCAAGAAGGACGGTGATGTCGGTGAGGCTGTGCCTGGTCATGGTCGTGCTCCTGCTGTGGGTCACGTGGGACTTCATACGAACCTCGGAACCTAGCTGAGGCGTGTGACACGGGCCGGGCATGGGTCCTGCTCTCCTCATGGTTACTTCACGGAAACCGGTCTAGGATGGAGGGGAACCCGTAAGGAAGGAGGGCATCATGAACCGCAACATCCTTCCCGTCCAAGGGACCAGAATCCTCGTTCCGCTCGACGGATCGGCGCTGTCCGAAGCGGCGCTCGCGCCGGCCGTCGCGCTGGCCGCCGCGGCGAATGCTCGGCTGCGCCTCGTCATGGTCCATGAGACCCTGCCTCCGCCGCTGACCCGGGAGATGGCGACGCTTCACACCAGGATCGAGCTGGTGACCCGGAAGGCGGCCCGGGACTACCTCCGGCGCCACGCGGAACGGCTCAAGAAGGAAGGGCTCGCCAACGTTACCCGCGTGCTGCTCACCGGTGAGCCGGGGCCCGCGATCGAGAAGCACATCGGAGAGTGGGACGCGGACCTCGTGGTCATGATGACCCACGGCCGTGGCATCGTCGCCCGCGCCTGGCTCGGCAGCGTCGCCGACTACGTCGTTCGTCACGTCGAGATTCCGGTGCTGCTGTTGCGCGCGACGAAGAAGCCGGCGGCCGGCCCGATCGCCTCGGGCGGGGAGGTGCTCGTGCCACTGGATGGATCGCCGTTCGGTGAGGCGGCCCTCGAACCGGCGATGGCGCTCGCGAAGTTGCTGGGCGCGAAGCTGTCCCTGGTTCAAGTGCTGGTGCCGGCGACGGTGGCGCTGTCTCCCTCGCTCCAGCTCGCCGGGGGACTGGACGGACGCCTCGTCACGGCCAGTCACGAGCAGGCCCGCGCGTACCTCGAGGGGATGGCGACCCGACTCGAGGCGCGCGGCCACCGGGTCCGGACCGAGACCATCGTCAGCATTGGGGTGGCCGGGACGCTGCTCGAGATTTCGGGACGGAAGCGGGTCCGCCTGATCGCCCTCGCGACCCACGGGAGGGCCGGGGTGCGCCGCCTGCTGCTCGGCAGCGTCGCGGACAAGCTGGTCCGAGGAGCCGACTGTCCGGTGCTGGTGTGCCGGTCCCCGGCCCGGAAGGGAAAGGGGTAGAGGGTCCTCCAGGCCGCCTGCTGCCGCGCATTCCGGATGTGATTGCGCGCAGGATTGGTTACCGCCGGACTGGCCGTGCCTCGCATGTTGGCCCATGCGCTCTTGCACTGGTCACGCCGAGGAGGCTACGGTATGGGCATGCCGGAAATGGCGCGGTCGTGGACCCGGGAAATGGTTCTCGAATTGCCGGACGACGGGAACCGATACGAGTTGTTCGGTGGCGAGTTGCTCGTGAGTCCGGCGCCCCGCCCGGTGCACCAGTTCGTCCTGGCGGAGCTGTACCAGCTTCTGGGGCCCTATGTGGCGCGAGAGGCAATTGGAAGAGTGCTCTTCTCCCCGGCCGATGTCCCGCTCGATGGAAATCAACTCGCGCAGCCCGACATTTTCGTCGTGCCTGTCACCGGACCAGCACCACGGTCCTGGACCGATTTGCCCGCACCGTTCCTCGTGATCGAGATCGTTTCTCCGTCAACAGCCCGGTACGACCGCCAGATCAAGCGTCGCTGGTTCCAGCGCTATCGGATTCATGAGTTCTGGATCGTCGATTCCGACGCCCGTCAGGTCGAGCGCTGGCGGCCGGATGACAGCCGTCCCGAAATCATCGATGGTATTCTGGAATGGCAGCCCCCCGGCGCATCCGACCCGCTTCTCGTGGCCCTCCCGGCGGTTTTTCATCGTGCGCTTGGAGAAACGTGAGCGACGGGCCGGGCACTACCCGGCCCCTACGGCCGTGCGCACGGGCAACTCGCAGCCGATCCGCCGATCTGCCGATCTGTGCTTGACAGATCGGCTTCCGTTTCACATCTTGTTCGCCCCCTATGTCCCGGTCTCCGGGAAGGAAGGCCCTATGGGTCGGCGAGCGGCAGCACCAGCAACGAAAGGACTTCTATCGATTCGACTGTGACGCAGGTCACCCAGGAGGAGTACGTGCAGCACACCAACCGGCGCTCCGAAGAGCACGAGCGCATCCCGCCCGAGGCGGGCGATTACTTCGTCATCCAGACCCGCGATTCCTCGTGGTTCTACGTGAGCACGGTCATGGCGCGCGCCATCGACCAGCGGCTGGATCGTTTCCTCCGGCCCCGCTGGATCACGTTCGTCGACATCAGCGGATCACGGATCCGCCTCCGCACCGAGGATATCGTCAGCATGGTGCAGTCGACTCCCATGTCGCGCGCTGAGGACCGCGCCTTTGCCCGAGTCCGTTACGCCGAGGATGGGGAAGACCGGAACTGGGACCTTCCGTAATGGGGTCGGGCACAACCCGGCCCCTGCATGGGGCGTCCCTCATCAACATCGTCATCGAGCCCATGGAGGCGGCCACGATCGTGACTCCGATGACAAAGACACCTGTGGTGATACCTAAAACGGCCCACGCCGTCTTCACGGCGTCGGCCTTGCGGACTTCCACTCCCGTGACATCGGCGATGGCGTACGCGACCTCGTTCCGGGGCGCCTTGCTCAACCCGACCAGGCTGTCGTGCCGAAGGAACGCCTGCGACAGGACCACGGTGCTTCCTGACGCGAGCTGAAGGCGGAGGTCGCCGATGCCGTGCCCGGGCCCTCGCTCCGGCATGGTGGAAAACGGCTGGTTGGTGTAGGCCCACGTGTGACAGCCGGCGTTCAGTACCAGCAGCAGGGGGAACAGGATAAAAAGGCGTCGCGACATAGTGCCTTAACCTTTTGCCACTACCAGCGCCGCACTGCGGCCGCCGAAGCTTTCCGACAGGAGAAGCACGTCCCTCGTCTCGACTTCCCGCGGACTCGTGACAATGTCGCAGGGCGGAAGAGCGGGATCCGGCATGCTGGTCCCCACCGTTGCCGGCAACAGGCCCTCGCGCATCGCGAAGAGCGTCGCCACGAACTCGAGGGCCCCGCTCGCACCCAGCGCGTGACCCAGCGTCGACTTGAGCGACGTGATGGGAATCGTGTCCAGCTCATCCTCGAACACGGTCCAAAGTCCCCGGCATTCCGCCAGGTCGTTGGCTCGGGTTCCGGTGCCGTGCGCCTTGATCCAGGTGGGCCACGTTCCGCCCGACATCACGAGCGACTCACGCACGGCAGAAGCCACACCCGCACCGTTCGCGTCCGGCGCCACCATCCCACATTGATCCGTGACGGTGGAATAGCCGCGCAGCACTGCGAGTGGCTCCGCGCCACGACGCCGCGCATGCTCAGCAGCCTCGAGCACAACCGCACCTCCGCCTTCGCCGAGCACCGTGCCGCTCCGCCGAAGGTCAAACGGCCGGCAGGGCCACTCGGCGTCATCGCTCAGGATTCCCGCCTCACGGAACGTGCCCACAATCTCGCCGTGCAACGGCGCCTCGCCCCCGCCCGCTACGGCCAGGTCCAGCCGTCCCGCCGCAATCATCAAGAATGCTTCACCGATGGCCACGGTGGCCGAAACGCTACCCGCCGAGAGATGGAGGACCGGTCCTCCGATCGCCCGTTCCTGGGCGAAGGTGGCACCACCCGCGCCTGGCATGAACCGGATCAGCCGTCGCGCCCGCCGGGCATCTCCAGCCGTGGAAGTCCGCGCTTCATCGAA
>DATEOL010000183.1:0-3629 GCA_035274025.1 Gemmatimonadales bacterium
GCCGGTGAAACCCGGGGAGTCCTGGGGCGACACGCCCGGCCTGCTGTGTTGGTGGCAGGCGCCCGACGCGGCTCCCCGCCGCATCAGGCGCGGACCTGGCGGCGCCGGGCAGATCCCGCCCGGCGTCTTCGAGCAGGTGCACCGGAGCATGGGCGAGCGCATTCGCGTCTTCGCGCTCGACCAGCTCAGACCCGTGACGGATGAGCTCGTCTGGGACCTGTACGCCGGCGTCGGGGAAACCAGCGCGCTGCTCGTGGGGCGGGGCGCGCGAGTCGAGAGCGTCGAGCTCGAACCCGAGGCGGTCGCCACCGCCGAGCGCGTCGCGCCGGAGCGGGTGACTCGGCATATCGGAACCGTGGAGGGATGGATCGATCGGATGAGCCCCCCCTCCGCGGTCATCACCAATCCTCCTCGCGCCGGGATGGCGGAGTCGGTCGTCCGCGGCCTGGTGACTCGCCGCCCTGGCCGCATCGTATATATCTCCTGCGATCCGGCGACCCTCGCGCGTGACCTGTCCCGTTTCGGCTCGGCCTACCGGGTCACCGCGCTCCGGAGCTTCGACCTCTTCCCGCAAACCGCGCACCTCGAGACCGTCGTGCGCCTGGATCGGGCATGAAATACTTCGTCAAACTCGACGGCACCACGCATGAGGTCACCGTCGATGGGGAGAACGTCCTGGTCGATGGCCGCCCGGCGCGCGCGCACCTGGAGATGGTGCACGGCACGCCGGTGTGTCACCTGGTGCTCGATGGCCGCTCCCACACCTTCGCGGTCGGGGCGAGTCCCGCGGGGGGAAAGTGGACCCTCGTCGATCGGGGCGAGCAGGTCGAAGTGGAAGTGCTCGACGAGCGGACCCGGCACATCCAGAGCCTGGTTGGCGCGGGGAAGTCGCAATCGGGGGGTGGCGCGGTCAAGGCGCCGATGCCGGGACTGGTCGTGAAGATACTGGTCGAGCCGGGAGCCACGGTCGTGGCGGGGCAGGGACTCGTGGTGCTCGAAGCCATGAAGATGGAGAACGAGATCAAGTCGACGATCGCGGCCGTCGTCGAGTCGGTGGCCGTGCAGCCGGGCCAGGCGGTGGAGAAGGGCACGGTGCTGGTAGCGCTGCGTACCCCGTAGGGGCCGGGCAGTGCCCGGCCCGCTACTCGGCGCGCAGCACCACGGCCGGATCCATCCGCATCGCTCGACGCGCCGGAATCCATGACGCGAGCACCGCGACTCCCGCCAGCAGCCCTCCCACTGCGAGCAGCGTCAGCGGATCGGTAGCACTGACCCCGAAGACGAGCTTCGAGAGGATCCGTCCTACTGCCAGCGCTCCCAGCAGGCCGAACCCGACACCGGCGAGTCCCAGCGTCAATCCTTCGCGAATCACCATCCCGAGTACCCGCCCCGGTGCGGCGCCGATCGCGAGCCGCACACCGATCTCCCGGGTGCGACGCGCCACGCCGAAGCTGATGACGCCATACAGCCCGAGCATCGCCAGCGCGAGCGCCGCGACCGCGAAGAAGCCGACCAGTGTCGCGCTGAATCGCTGCTGGGCCAGCGACTCGCCGAGCACGTCAGCCATCGCGCGCGGGTTGGTGACCGGTACTGCGGGGTTGATCGCCCGGACCTGCTCGCGAATGGCCCCGACCAGACCCATCGGGTCGCTCTCGCCCCGCACCACCAGCGTCATGTGCGGCGCCGGATACGCCGTCAGCGGCAGGTAGAGCGCCGGCTCGGCCTCGCGTGAGAGCTCCTGCTGATGCACGTCGCCGACGATGCCGACGATCTCGAGCGGCGATCCGAAAATCCGGAGCTGCTGGCCGAGCGGATCTTCGTTGGGGAAGTACTTGGCGGCGAGCGCGGCGCTGATGATCACCGAGCGGGCCGAATCGCGATCGGCAGCATCGAAGAGCCGGCCGCGGAGCAGGGGGATGCCCAGGGTGGCGAAGTAGCCCTCGCTCACGCCGGCGAAGAATGCGCTCGGTCCCTGATTGGCCGGCGGACGTCCCGCGATGCCAAAGGCCGTGCTTTCCCAGGCCCCCGAGAGGGGCAGGCTCGAGATCACACCCGCGGCGCGCACGCCTGGAAGGGATGCAACGGCCTCATTCACGTTGTGGTAGAACCGTCGCCATTCAGGTCCCAGTCGGGCGAACTGACTGAAGTCATTGGTGAAAAGGGGGTAGACGAGCTGGGCCGTCAGGACGCGATCCTGCTCGAACCCCGGCTTCACGCTCCTGAGGTTGACGAACGTCCTGCCGAGGGCCCCGGCTCCCGCCAGCAGCATGACCGAAAGCGCCACCTCGACGATCACGAGTCCGTTCCGCATCCGGCGCGCTCCGGGTCCTCCACTGGTGCGGGCGCCGTCGCGCAGCTCCTCGATGCCGCTCTGGCCCGAGGTGTTCGCGCCGGAGATGATGCCCAGCAGCGTTCCCACCAGCAGCACCACGGCGACGATGAACCCCGCGGCGCGCCAGTCGAGGCCGACATCATCGAGCCGCGGGAGACGCTCGGGCGCGAGCGCCAGCACCGCGTCCTTGAGTACGAGGGCGACCGCCACTCCGAGCAGTCCACCGACGATCGAGAGGACGAGGTTCTCGGTCAGGAACTGCGCGAGAATCCGGCTCCGCGGAGCGCCGAGCGCGGTCCGGACCGCGACCTCACGGGCGCGTCCCAGTGTGCGGGTGAGCAGCAGGTTCGCGACGTTCGCGCACGCAAGGATGAGCAGGAAGCCGACCGCGCCGAGCAGCACCAGCAGCGCGGGCCCGACCCGCGCGGTCGGGCCGTCCATCAGCCCCTCGACTTTCGCCGTGGTGTACTGGTTGACGGGGTATTGCTCCTCGAGCCGTTGCATCACCAGCTCGAGGTCGGCGGCGGCCGCCTCTCGCGTGACGCCCGTTTTGGGGAGCGCGAGCACGGCGAGGTTCTGGGTGCCACGGGACTGGAGCTGGCTTGGCGGGAACGCGATCGGCGTCCAGACATCGGTGCGAACCGCAAACCGGAATGCCGCGGAGAACTCTCCGCCCCGCGGAAAGGCGAACCCCGGGGGCATCACGCCGACGACGGTGTAGCTGACGTCGTTGAGCTTCACCTGGTTCCCAATGACGCCGGGCTCCGCTCCGAATCGAGTGCGCCAAACCGCATGGGACAGGATCGCAACCGGCTGGGCTCCGTCGCGGTCATCCTCGCGGGAGAAGGTGCGCCCGAGGAACGGAGCCACTCCGAGGGCCTCGAAAAACCCGGCTGAGACCTTCGCGCCGTTCAGCAGCTCGGCCGATGCGGCCCCCGAGAGCGTCATCGGCCAGGCCCGGAAGGCGGCGGTGTACTCCAGCGACTGGTTCTGGTCCCGGAGGTCCGCGAAGTTGGCCCCGCTGAAGGGGAGCGTTACCCCAGCCATCGGACTGTTCGCCCGTCCTGCCTCCCAGAGCAGGAGGGCCCGGTTGGCATTCGGATAGGGAAGCGGCCGGAGGATGACGCCATTCACGACGCTCAGGATGGCGGTCACGGCCCCGATCCCCCCACCCAGGGTAAGGAGGGCCGCGAGGGTGTAGCCGGGGTGCTTTCGCAGGCTGCGAAAGGCGAAACGGAGATCCTGGACGACGTGGGCCATGGGACGAGGGTCTCCGGTCTACGGTCGACGGTCGACG
>DATEOL010000184.1:0-5896 GCA_035274025.1 Gemmatimonadales bacterium
CCGCAGTTCATCGCCGCCCTCCAGCCGATGGCCCTCGACCCGGCCGAAGGCTCGGAGGGCCTCCCGAGGGGCGGCCTCGGGGCTCAGCCCGCGGGCGAGGTTCCGCCTGGTGGCCTGGTCCAGGTGAAATCGGAACTCCTCGTCCATCTCCCCCGTGACGTCGTCTCCCCGGAGCGAACCCCGGATCCGGAGCCAGACTTCTCGCGCCAGGTTCCGCATTCCCTTCAGGCCCGGCTCGGCCCGAGCACGAGGTTGACCCCGTGGGACAGTCGCTCCCATTCCGTCCGCGCCTGAGTCAGCTCCCTCCGCCCGGCAGAGGTGAGGGAGTAGTAGCGAGCCCGGCGATTGTTTTCGGTGGTCCGCCACTCGGAGTGGACCAGGCCTCTCCTCACCATCCGATAGAGCGCCGGATAGAGTGACCCTTGGTTGATGCTCAGGAGCCGGCGGGACGAAGTCTCGATAAGCTCGGTGATGCCCCAGCCGTGCATTGGTCCCAACTCGAGCGTGCGGAGGACCAGCAGGTCGAGGGTGCCCTTGATGACTTCACCGCCACGCTCTTCCTCCACGCCCCACTCCTTTCGTCAATCGAAAGAAAGGTGGCTGCTCTCCTTTCGATTGGCAAGGGGAGCGCAACCGCCTGAAGCACGTAGAGTGGCGAGCACATGGCCCCTGACCTGACGGAATCCATCGCTGTAAGTCATTAATTTCCATAGAACTGTGCGTATGTTGTCGCGAGAATGTCGCCATAGTGTCGTTTATAGCGATCGCAAGCTAAGAGTCTGCCCGCCAGCCCGGGTGCTCGGGTATATTCTTCGCCGTTCAAATGCTGAAATCGACACCTTTCCATGCTCGGACTTCCGCCCTGGTCCGGGCCCAGACCTGGCGCCGATGGAACGGCTACCAGGTCGGCAGCGCGTACGATCCGCACCCCGATCGGGAGTACGCGGCGGTCCGGAATGCGGCTGCTCTTTTCGATGTTTCGCCCCTCTGCAAGTACCTGATTTCCGGTCCCGACGCGATGCGGCTGCTCGACCGGATGGTCACCCGCGACGTCTCTAAATGCGCGGTCGGCCAGGTGCTCTACACCCCCTGGTGTGACATCCACGGGAAGGTCGTCGACGATGGCACGATCAGCCGACTTGACCAGGGGACCTACCGGCTCACCAGCGCCGAGCCGCAGCTTCGCTGGCTGTCGATGAGCGGCATCGGGATGGATGTCAACGTCGACGACATCTCCGAGTGTACCGGCGCCCTTGCCCTCCAGGGGCCACTCTCCCGCGACATCCTCGCCGCCCTTTCCCCCGACGACATCGCGAGCCTCAAGTACTTCCGCCTCATGTCCACGACCCTGGGCGGAGTTCCGGTCACCGTCTCCCGCACCGGCTACACCGGCGACCTGGGCTATGAGATCTGGGTCGACGCCGAGAAGGCCGTTGCGCTCTGGGATGCGCTTATGGCGAAGGGTGCCTGGTTTGGGATCGTACCTGCCGGGATCTGGGCGCTCGACATCGCCCGAATCGAGGCCGGCCTGGTCATGGCGGACGTGGACTACCACTCGGCACACCGCGCGCACATCGAGGCCCAAAAGTCGTCCCCGCTCGAGCTCAACCTGGGCTGGACCGTGAGCGCGAAGAAAGGACCCTTTACCGGCCGCGCGGCGCTGGCCGCCGAGCGGGAAAAGGGACCGGAGTGGTCGTTCGTCGGAATTTCGGTCAACTGGGAATCGCTCGAAGCGCTGTACCGGGTGCATGGGCTTCCGCCTCAGCTCCCAACGGTTGCGTGGCGCACCAGCACACCGGTCTACCGCGGCGGTGACCAAATTGGCTACGCGTCGAGTGGGTGCTGGTCCCCTCTGCTGAAGGAGTACCTCGCCCTGGCCCACATCAGGGCACCGCACTTCGCCCCGGGCACCAGGGTCAACATCGAGATCACGGTCGAGCACGAGCGCCGCCAGGCCGCCGCCGTGGTGCGGAAGCTTCCGTTCTTCGATCCGGAGCGGAAGAAGGCATGAGCGCCGCCCGGTACGACGCCATCATCATCGGCGGCGGTCATAACGGTCTGGTTGCGGCGGCGTACCTCGCGCGCGCCGGCCGCAAGGTGCTGGTGCTCGAGAAGCGGCCCGTAGTGGGCGGCGCCGCGGTCACCGAGGAGATCTTCCCCGGCTTCAAGTTCTCGGTCTTCTCCTATGTGGTGAGCCTGCTCCGGCCCGAGATCATCCGCGATCTCGACCTGCCGCGGCACGGGCTCCAGATCCTTCCCCTCGAGAGCACCGTCACCCCTCTCGACAACGGCGACTACCTGGGCTCGTGGGCCGATCCGGACGAGAACCGCCGCGAGCTTTCCCGTCATTCGCCCCGCGACGCGGAGGCGATGATCCAGTTCGGCCGCCTCATGCAGCACATGGCCCTGGCGGTGAAGCCGATCCTCGGCATGGTGCCGCCCGACCCGGCGTCACTCGCCCCGTCCGACCTGGCCGGACTCCTCAAGCTGGGCACCCATTTCCGCTCCCTCGGCGCCGAGCGGTTCCACGCGCTCTTCAAGCTCATGACGATGAGCAGCGCGGACTATCTCGACGAATGGTTCGAGTTCGACGCGCTCAAGGCGACCAAGTCCGCATCCGGCATCATCGGTACCTTCCTCGGCCCGCGGTCCCCCGGCTCGGCGTACGTCCTCCTGCACCATTACATGGGCGAGATCGACGGCGCGTTCCGGGCGTGGGGATTCCAGAAGGGCGGGACCGGCGCCATCAGCAACAGCATCGCGAGCGCGGCCCGCGCGTTCGGTGCGGAGATCCGCACCGATGCCGGCGTGGAGAAGGTGATCGTGAAGGACGGCCGGGCTACCGGCGTGGCGCTCTCGAGCGGTGATGAGATCTCGGCGCCGCTCGTCGTCTCGTGCCTCGATCCGCGGCGCACCTTCACCCAGCTGGTCGACACGAAGGACCTTCCCGACGACCTGGTCGAAGGAGTCCGGCGCTACAAGTTCCGCGGCTCGTCGGGCAAGGTGAACCTGGCGCTCGACGGCCTGCCCGACCTCACGTGCCTGCCGGGATATGGGCCGCACCTGCGGGGCGCGATCTCGATCAGCCCCAGCCTCTCGTACCTGGAGCGGGCCTACGACGACGCCAAGTACGGCGAGTTCTCTCGCCATCCATATATGGATATCGTCATCCCGTCGATGATCGATCCCCAGATGGCGCCGCCGGGCAAGCACGTGATGAGCATCTTCGTGCAGTATGCGCCCTACCACCTGAACGGCGGATGGACCGACGCGAAGCGCGATGCGTTCGGCGACGCGGTGGTCGACACGCTGGCCCAGTACGCGCCCAACATCAAGAAGCTGATCCTGCACCGGCAGGTGCTGACACCGCTCGATATCGAGCGGATCACCGGCCTCTCCGAGGGGAACATCTTCCAGGGCGAGCTGGCGCTGCACCAGCTCTTCTTCCTCCGCCCGGTGCCGGAGTGGGCCAAGTACAACACGCCCATCAAGGGCTACTGGCAGTGCGGTGCGGGGACGCACCCGGGAGGCGGCATCATGGGCGCATCGGGCCGGCTGGCCGCGCTGGAAATGCTGCACCGTACCAGGGCGGGATCCTGATGCGCGTCCTCGTCATCGGTGGAACACTCTTCATCGGGCGCGCAATGGTGGAGAAGCTGCTCGCCCGCGGCGACGAAGTCGCGATCATGCATCGTGGCCAAGGCACGCCGTTCGGCGACCGGGTGCGCGAGATCCGCTGCGACCGGAACGATGTGAACGCGGTGCGCGCGGCGTTCTCCGGTGAGGCGTTCGACGAGGTCTACGACAACGTCTACGACTGGCAGCGCGGGACCAGCGCCGGCCAGGTGGTGGCCGCGGCGCGCGCCGCATCGCATCCAGGACTCAAGCGCTACGTCTTCACGTCGAGCGTCTCGGTCTACGGGGACGGCCTGGATCATCGCGAAGGCGATCCGCTGGTGCCGGCGGATTTTCCCAACAAGTACGGCGCGGAAAAGGCTGAGAGCGAACGTTCACTTTTCCAGCTGCAGCGGACCGAGGGCGTTCCGGTCACCACCATCCGGCCCTCCTTTATTTATGGACCGAACAATCCCTTCCGGCGCGAGGCCTGGTTCTGGGACCGCATCATGGCCGACCGCCCGGTGATCGTCCCGGGCGACGGCACGCGGCCGCAGCAGTACGTGCACGCCGTTGAAGTCGCCGAGGTGGCGCTTCGTGCCGCGGCGCGTCCGGAGTCGGCAGGTTCGTCGTACAGCCTGGGTAACAATCCGGCGATTTCACAACGCGAACTCATCGAGCTGTTGGCGCGAGTCGCGGGGCGCAGGGCACGAGTAGTCCTGGTGCCGCGGGAGAAGATCGCGGCCGCCGGCGGCGTGATGATGGGGGACCCCCTCTACTTTGGCGAATTCCTCGACCCGCCGCCGATCACCGTTCAGGCTGAGACCTTGAAGGCCGACCTCGGCATCACGTTGGGATCCCTGGAGGATGGATTCCGATCGACCTTCGACTGGTACCGTCGCCAGAGCCGGCCGACGCCGGACTTCGCGTGGGAAGATCACCTGATCGCCAGTTCACCAGATCACCAGATCGCCAGATAGCAATGGGTTCCGCTTTCGACGCGATCGTCATCGGCGCCGGCCTCAACGGCCTGGTCGCGAGCGCCGCCCTCGGACGGGCGGGGCTTCGGGTCCTGCTCCTCGAGCGCGGACCCGCGACCGGCGGCGAGGCGCGCGCCATGCAGTTCGCCGAGGGATTCCGGGCGTCACCATTGTCGCTCGACGCCGGCTGGCTCCCGCCGGTCGTTGCGCGCGGACTCGGACTCCGACCCGACCTGGTCGCCTCGGAGACCAGCGCGGCGGTGCTGCTGGGCAATGGCCAGCGTCTCGCGGTGGCGCGTGACGTCGCACGCGCGACGCAGGCGATCGCGGCGCACTCCGCCCGGGATGCGGAACGCTGGCCGGGGTTCGTCACCAAGCTCGGCAAGATCGCGGGATTCCTCGAGTCGCTCTACCAGCTCCCGCCGCCCGACATCGACACCACTTCATTGAGCGAACTCTTCCCGCTGGTCGGCGTCGCGCGCAAGATGCGCGGCCTGGGCCGCGAGGACATGACCGACCTGCTCCGCATCCTGCCGATGGCGGTGCAGGAGCTGGTGGACGACACGTTCGAGAGTGAAGCGCTCAAGGCGTTGATCGCCGCGGGTGGTGTCCAGGACATCCGGCAGGGACCTCGTTCGGGCGGCACCTCGTTCGTCCTGCTGCATCACCTGGTCGGCGCGACGGAGGGCTCGATCCGCGGCCGTCCCGCGGTGAAGCAGGGCCCCAACGTCCTCGCGAACGCAATCGAGGACGTGGCGCGCGCCGCGAAGGTCTCGATCCGGACCGGCACCGACGTGGCTGAGATCGTGGTGCGAGATGACCGGGTCGCAGGCGTGGCGCTGGCCTCGGGAGAGGAGATCGGCGCACCAGTCGTGCTCTCGACACTCGATCCCGTGAGCACGATCCGAAAGGTCGATCCGGTCTGGCTCGATCCCGAGTTCCTGCACGCGGTGCAGAAGATCAAGTTCCGCGGCATTCGCGCGACGGCGCTCTTCGCGATGGATGGCTTGCCTGATACCACCGGGCTCGACGGCGTGGTGTCGTGTACACCGACGACGGTCGCGCTCGAGAAGGCGTACGATGCGGCGAAATACGGGGAGAACTCCGAGCGGCCGCACGTGGAGTTCTCGGTGCCAACTCTTCGTTGGCCCGACTTGGCCCCGGCTGGGAAGCACGTTGTCGTCGCGCATGCACAATACGTGTCGGATAAGTCGGTTGGGTCGGATAAGTCTGATGGGGTCGCCGACCGTATCACGAAGACGCTCGAGGAAGCGCTGCCGGGATTCGCTTCCCGCGTTCGG
>DATEOL010000185.1:0-4660 GCA_035274025.1 Gemmatimonadales bacterium
GTCGAGCGCCCCAGCATTTCCACCAGCTCATTCCATTGCAATGGCTCGGGCGAGCGTGGATCGGGTCCGCGGGAGAGCGGCGGATCGGGGGTGTGGACCTGCGCGCCCAGCAGGCGATCGGGCAGCTCGATCGCGACCGGACCGGGTTCGCCGTCGAGCGCGAGCGCATGCGCCCGATGCAGAATCGTCGCGATCTCGCCGGAGACGGTGACGCGAAGCACCTCCTTCACCACCGGTCCGATCATCGCCGCCTGATCGAGCGCCTGCAGTGAAAACGGCCGCCCTCCTTCCGGCGCGCCGGTCAGGAGGATCAGCGGGACCGAGTCGTGACGCGCTTCGGCAATCGCAGTCAGCGCCCAGGTGAAGCCCGGCCCCGGAATCGCGCACACCACCCCGACGCGGCCACAGGTGCGCGCAAATCCGTTGGCCATGAACCCGGCGGCCAGCTCACTCGTCGGGACGATCGTGCGAACCCGCGATTGTCGCAGTGCATCGAAGAGCCCGACGTTCTGGGTGCCGGGAAGCCCGAAGACGTGAGTGACGCCGAGCTGCTCGAGGGCACTCCTGAACAGGTCTGCCCCGTTCATTGGGCTTCCTCCCCGCGGCGCCCACGCACCCGGTCTCTCAGACCACGCGCCAGGCCTCTGGCGCCGCGATACGCCTGCTCCAGGGCGGAGTGGATTCGCCAGCCGCGCGAGGAGGGACTGGTTGCCACCAGCGTCACCGCGAGGTCGCCGCCGAGCTGGGCCTTGAAGTGCGTCACCGGGTTGAGCGAAGCGTCGGTCAGGTCGTTCCCGGTGTAGCCCTCCTTCGAGAGTGCCTCGAAGGCGTGCCAGCGCAGGAATGGATTGGCGCCGGAGGACTGCAGCTCGGGATCCGCCGCCGCCGAAATCGTGTGGGACACGCGGTGGGCACCAGCCAGCACCAGCTGGGTGGCCGCGATGCGGCCGTCGGGCATGCGGGCGTGATAGAGCCGCGCGATGTTCTGGCCCCGAAGGCGGGTGTACCACCGCGAGAACGGCTCTTTGGGCAGGTACGCGGCGACATCCCGTCGATACAACGTCGCGGCATGCAGGGCGTAGAATCCATCGAAGTCATCGTCCTGCGTGAAGACGAGCCCCTGCTGGCGCGCCCGTTCCACCAGGCGGCGCAGGTTCTGCTCGACCCGGCCCCATTGCGCCGTGAGGTCGGTGAGGTTCACGACGTACGTGTAGCTCGCGCGAACATCCCATCCCCGCGAAATGAAGGGCCGGAGGTCATCGAGCGGCGAGCGGTTCTTGAGGATCACGTTCGCATATCCGCGCTCCGCGATCGCGCCGGCGAGCGCGTTCAGGGCCTCGACGGAACGCGAGGTTTGCTGCGAGGGGTACTTGGTCTCGAAGTGCCGAAGGACGAGGCCGTTGTAGTAGAGCAGGAGCCGGGGCCAGATCCACTTGCCCGCGCGACCGGCACGCTCGTAGAGCCCGACACCAGCCACCATTTCCTCGCCGCGCATCACCGCAAGAATCCGGAACGTTCCGCCCGCGGCGGAACAGAGGGCATCGAGGTACTCGGCCGTACTGTACGGGCTCCCGGAGGGCGATCCCGCGACCAGCTTCGCCCAGGCGGGATAGTCCTTCTCGGCGAGCTCGCGCACCGTGACGGATGCGGCCATCAGCGACCCCTCGCGCCGCCGAGCTTGCGGCGGAAAAACGCGCGGGCTTCGCGCCAGGACGGCCCGGGGTCGCTCAGCCGAAACACCGGCTGGTCCGCTCCCGGCAGCGACGCGAGCCAGAGCGCCACGCTGCCTCGTTCCGCGCGCACCGCGAAGAAATCGTAGTAGGGGTAGATGCAGCGCCGCCCGATCTGGTATTCACCGAGGGTCTCCACTTGCAGTTCCTGGGCGTCGAGCCACGCCTGACGGATCACGTCGATCCCCGCGCGCGCGGCGTAGTCCACGTACCACCACGGCCGCGCATTCATCTCCAGTGCGTGCCAGCGACCGTCCGCCGCACTCTGCTTGAATTCCACGCTGAAGACGCCGCGGTACTCGAGCGCCTCCACCATGGCCCGCACCGCATCGACGGCGCCGCTCGCCTCCCGCAAGGGGATGGTCACCATGCTGGTGCTGTTGCCGAAGTCGGTCGGGAACATCCGCAGCCGGCGGCGTGCCAGAAGAGCACGAATGGTGCCGGTCCGGTCGGCAAATCCGTCGATGAAAACGTGGGAAGTCGGCGGCCCCGGAACGTACTCCTGGAGCTGCACGGCGAGGCCCGCGCCACTGAGCTGGGTCAGGCGGGCCTCGGCCTCGGCGATACTGTTCACCCAGAAGCCCTTCACGCGGTAACGGGCGAAGAAGGCTTGCGAGTCCCGCGGCTTGAGAAAGGCGTGCTGGAACGCATCGGACGGAAGCGCCTGGAGGTCGCCCCGGGTGCTCACCGGCCAGGTCCTGGGGTGGGCCAGTCGAAGTCGCGCGAGCAGCGCGGCGAACCGGCTCTTGTCGACGGCGATCTCCAACGCATCGGGCCGCGGAACCGAGAAGGGGAAACGCGCTTCGACGGCGGCGGGCAGTCGCGAGACGGCGCTCACCCAGTGATCGGAACAGGGAATCAGGACCGCGCGCGCGAGCGGGGAATCGGTGAGCCAGCGATGCAGGTCGCTCCGGGCCCCGTCGGGCCCAGCTCCCGGTGCGGCCCTCGCATGCCGTGATTGAAACGCGAGGTCATCGGGTCCCGCGACAAGGTAGGAGGGGATGTCCGCGCGGGCGAGAATGCGAAGCACGCCAAGGCCCGTAATCCCGCCGCCGAGGACGAGCGCGGGCATCCGGTCGGCATCGGGTGGATCAGTGCGGGGTGGCACGGGACCAGATTATCATAACCGCGTGCCCGGCATCAAGCGTCTCGCGGTCAAGTTCCTGACCATGCCGGTGCTCCTGCCAGGGATCGAGCAGACGACCAGGGGCACTGCCGCCATCTTCACCCTGCATCGATTCTCCGCGTTCGGCCGGCCGGGTCACGATCCCGGCCTTCTTGCGCGGAACCTCGAGTGGCTCCGCCGTCGACACTACCGCATCGTTCCGCTGATGGATCTCGTCCGTGATGCGCGCGCGGGCATCGCTCCACGCGAGCGCACCGTCGCGTTCACGGTCGACGACGGCTACTCCGATTTCGCCGAAGTCGCGGCGCCGGTCTTCGCGCGATACGACTGCCCGGTGACGGTCTTTCTCATCACGGGGTTCCTCGACGGCAGAACCTGGATGTGGTGGGACCGGGTGCGCTTCGCCACGGAGAACACGGTCCTCACCCGGGGAACGCTTCAGGTCGGGTCGAAAGTCATCGACTTTTCGCTGCCCGACGTCAGGCGACGGCGCGATCTTGCGCGCGACATCGTCGTGCGACTGAAGGTGCTCCCGGACCGGGAACGCGAGTCGATGCAGCAAATGCTGGAAGACCGACTCGAGATCGCGATTCCCGCTGTGCCACCGCCCGAATTCGGTCCGATGTCGTGGGACCAGGTCCGCGCCCTCACGAGCTCGGGGGTGACCTTCGGCCCACACTCCATCACCCATCCGATCCTCGCCCGCACCGAGGAGGGGCGCTCGCGGGTGGAGATCACCGGAAGCTGGGTGCGCCTCGGTGAACAGGTACCCGGGGCGATTCCCTTGTTCTGCTGGCCCAATGGCGACGAGGCCTCCTTCGGGCCCCGCGAGCAACGGGTGGCGGAGGAAATCGGGATGCTGGGGGCACTGAGCACGATGCCCGGCGCGTTCTCCCCCAGCTGTTTCAGCGGAGGCCGCGCCTTCATGCTGCCGCGGTACGCCTATCCGATGGATCACACCGACTTCATCCAGATCGCAAGCGGTCTCGAGCGGCTGAAGGACTTCGTCCGGACCGACGTCACCGACCCCTGACCCAGTCGAGCAGCTCCACCATCTGAGGCATCGGGTCATCGAGCCGGCCGACCTCACCCCGCGCCCGGGGCCCGAGCGCCGGAACGAACGCGTGCGCGAACGCGCTGGCGAGACTCGGTGCATCGGGCGGAAGGGAAAGCGCCGTGGGGCTCCGGCGCAGGCGAGCGATCAGGTGATCGAGTTCGCCCAGTCGCCAGCGGGAGCGCACGCCGGCCGGCCACGAGGTGACCGGAGCGACGCGCTGGCCGAGGGAGTGCTCCACCAGAAGCCGGGGGAAATCGACACCGGCATCGATGGCGAGCTGCAGCGAACCCCAGAAACGGCCGTTGACTTCCATCAGGCACGGCTCGCCCGTCTGGGTATCCAGCTTGTACTCGACCATTGCCACGCCTTCCCACCCGAACTGCCGCAGCAGCTGCACGGACCGGCGAAGCAGGTCGGGCTCGACGGCCACCGACTCGGAGCATGCGCTCACGCCTCCGGAGGGAGGTTTCTCCAGGATCCTGCGATGGCCGAAGGCGGCGAGGGGGGCGCCATCCGCCATCAACAGGAACACACCGAGGCCGGGGCCAACCACGCGCTGCTGGATGAGGATTGGATAGGCGCTGTCGGGCAGGAGACCGAGTGCGGCCTCGAGCTGTTGCCTGCTGGCGGAGTGCCGGACGCTGAGCTTCAGCTGCGCGGCGGGTGTCCTGATGACGGAACGCGCCGGCTTGAGCACGGCGGGAAACCCGACCCGATCGAGCTCCGCCACGGAAGGCGGACCGGCAA